>JBBQQS010000031.1:0-19350 GCA_038215525.1 Bryobacterales bacterium | reverse complement strand
ACACTTTGCCGAAGGTCCGCGGATTGCGGAAATCGACCGTGGTGGTGGGCGGGTTGAAGTTGTAGGTCTTCAATGCATTCTGGAAGTCCCAGCGCAATTGCGCGCGAACCTTTTCCGTGATCTGGAAGTTCTTCTGGGCCGAAATCTGAGACCACAACAAGGGAAGACCAGTAAACGTATTGCGCCCGAGGTTTCCCACCGTGAAGGCCGCCGGGTAGGCGAAGTTATCCAATCCATTCTGGCCGCCGCTGAAGACGGAGTTGATGTTCTGGACGTTGAAGCGATCGCCGCCGGTGTCGCGGAAGCCATCCCGGATGGATGGCGTCCCGACCACGTTCGGACGGCGGTTGCCGGCAAAAGTCGGATAGTAGTTGTTCGGGCTGCCATCGAAACTCATGGTGAGCGGGTTCCCGCTTTCCACCGTTTGGATCCAGGAAAGTTCGAAGCCACCGAAGACGTGTTTCTTCCAGCCGCTGCTGAAATACTTCTTACCCGCACCCAACGGCAATTCGTAATTCACGGTCGCGAGCCACCGATGGTTGCGGTCGTAACCGGCGCGCCCTTTTTCCAGGCCCCGATTCTGCAGCGGGGCTACCCCGGTGCCGTCATTGTCGTTGTCCTGCGAGTTGATCGCTTTCGAAAACGTGTAGAAGGTGGAGAAGAACATGCCACGAGACATGCGCTTCTCTAACTTGATGGTGCCCGAGTGAAACGTCGAATGTCCGAAATTCGAACGCAACCGGATATCGCCAAAGGCGCTAAACGGTCGGAAGTTCTGCGCCGAAGCGAGCACCGTATTTTGTTGGGAGGGGTTGCCGGCAAAGAAGTCGACGGGGAAGCTATTGGCCTGCCACCGCTCAATCAATCCCACGCCTGATGAACCCTGGTAACTAAGATCGAGTACATAATTCTTCTTCAGCTCGTATTGTGCACCGCCATTGAAGTTGATCACATAGGGATTCCGCAGATTCGGATCCCACCATTCGACACCGCGCGAGCCAAAGTTGCTACCCACGAAGGCTGAAGTCTGATTCTGATTCACCAGAAAACGGATCGGAGCCGGCCCTTTGCTCACCTGGAACACGGGGCTGGGGTCGCCCGGAGCCGCTTGTTGGTTCGACGTGGCTACATACTCGTCGTAATTGCCGCGCTGGGCCGGAAATTTCACGTCGACTGAATAGAAACCGATGCCACCGCGGAAAACCCACTTCTCCAGCGGATGCCAAGCGAGACCGAGACGCGGATTGAAATTGTTAGTGTCCCGCGCATTGAGTCCGCTCGTCGGGTGGATGATCGCGCCCGGTCGCCCCGTCAAAGGGTCGGTCGCCGTGGCGCTGAAGTTGCTCATTGCTTTGTTCTTCGTATTGAAGGGCGCCTCGTTCGAATAACGAACACCGGCGTTCACCGTCAACGTGCGCGATAGCTTCCAGTCATCCTGGAAATAGAAGCTGTGGATAGAGGAGCGAGGCAACCAGCTCGTCAACTCTTGAGTAAACAAGCCTTGCGAAACGTAGCCCGTCAGGAATCCGGCAAAAGTATTACCCGTATTCGGTACGACCACGCCATTCGCTTGCAAACCCGCAGTCACGCCGGCGAAACTCAACGACGCGGGACGCGCATTATTCGCCGAATTCAAACGGAAGCTCAGGATTTCGTAGCCAAACTTAAACGCATGGGTGCCGCGCACCAGCGTCGTGTCGTTACGGAACGAGTAGGTCTCATTCACCAGCTTGCCCGGCGTCGCGCCGGTAAGTCCGTAGATGGAATCGGCGGTATCCCGGCTGCCCGAGCCAAAGGCGGGCATCAAGGCCTGATCAATATTCGGGATACCCAGTTGTTGGGGCCAATTGCCGCCAAACGAAGGCACGGACGTATCATTGCGCCGGCGGTAGTATCCGACCCGCGAGTCGTTCACCAAGGACGGGCTGGCCACCCAGGTATATCCCAGCGACGAATTGATTTGCCGGAAAGGACTGTAGTTGCCCTGTTGGTGATCGAAAGCACCCCGGTCCGGACGAATGTTAATCGGTCGCCCGAAGCCACTTATGGCATTGTCGGTGTAGCTGCCGTAGATCTTGAACGCTTGCGAAAACTGATGATCAATGCGTAAGTTATAGTCGTTGAAGAACACGAGCGCAAGTTCGTCGGCGAGTAAGTTCCCCACTGGGCCTAAAGCATTGAACGTGCCAGGCTGATTCGGTTGCACCCAGGGGTCCAGACTGAGTACCTTGCTCGCGACGGGGTCGAACCGCGCGCTGGGAACCCGGTTATTCGGGAACGGATCGCGCGACCAGGTGCCGTCGGCATTGCGCCGCGTCGAAGCCGGGTCGAAAATCTGATTTACGCTGGCGACGCCAGGAAATTGGAAGTCACCACCGCGCATGGCCGGCGTAGGCGTACCCGCTACCACTTGCGCGACTTTCTTTTCATGCAACCGTTGATAACCGAAGAAGAAAAATGTTTTGTTACGCCCATCGTAAAGTTTCGGGATCATCACGGGTCCACCTACGTTCGCGTCCGGCTGCATGAAGAAGGTCATCACGCCATTCGGCCGGGTTAATGACGGCTGGCTGGTCTTAAACTTGTCGAAATACAAGCGATGCTGCATCCGCCGCGTTCGGCCATACCAACTGCCCATGCCATGCAGTTCGTTGGTCCCGCTCTTTTTCACCACGGAGATCACGCCTCCAGCCGAATGGCCATACTCGGCCGGCGGCACCGTCGTGATCACCTTTACCTCCGCCACCGAGTTTTGCAATGGCTTGATCGTTTCTGTTCCGCCCATCTGGTCGTTGCCGTTCACGCCGTCCTCAAAGATGCCGATCGCGCCATTGCGCTGGCCAGCCAAGTGATAAGAACCTAAACTTCCCCCGTAAGCGTAGCCGCCGCTGGTCATGCCGGGCACCAGGTTCAGGGTCGAATTGATGTACCGCTGATAAAGGGGCAGTTCGTACAACACATCCCCGCTCATCACGGAACCGGTAGCTGAGGTTTCGGTTTCGAGTAACTGCGCGCCACCGGTCACCTCGATCTGCTCGGTAACTTGACCCACTTGCATCGTAGTGTCGACCGCCAAGGTGTCGCCGGTGCGCAATTCAATCTCATCGCGCAAGGTCTTCTTGAATCCGGAAGCCTCAAAGGTTACCCGGTAAATACCCGGCTGCAGGGAGAGCACCCGGTACAAGCCCTCTTCATTGGTTTTTGCGTTAAAAGTAAAGTTGGTCGCTTTTTGCACGACCGTGACATTGCAGTTCGGCACAATCGCGCCAGTAGAATCCGTGACCCGTCCGGTCATCGTGGATGTGCCGATTTGCGCCAACGCGGCGCTCGACAGCAATCCCAATAGAAAAAGAAAACGTTTCATACGACCCCTCATAAACTAGACACTCTATTCCGATCCCAATTTGTGGGTGAATATTTTTAATCACATTTTTGCGACAAACGCAAGGGGGTCTAGCGGGTTTCGCTCTTCGCGCAACGAAAGCCGATGGTCGGGCTGCGCTCGCCGGGGCGGGCCCAACTGCGGTAGGGAATCGTCAGAAACAAGGGCGGCACGTCGAACCAACTACCGCCCCGTAGCACTCGATATTGCCCCGATTCGGGGCCCAGCGGATTCTTTGCCGGCGCGACGGCATAGTATTTCTGCCCATACCAATCGGCGCACCATTCCCAGACGCTACCGATGATGTCGCAGAGGCCGCCCACCTTGGTCTTGCTACACACCGGCCGCGGCCCGTTTACTTGATTGAATACGGCATCCTGCGCGGTGATCTCACGATCGCCCCAGGGGTACATCTTGCCTTCGGGTTCACCCCGGGCGGCTCGTTCCCACTCGGCCTCGGTCGGCAGCCGTTTGCCGCCATCCCAGGCGCAGAAGGCGGCCGCGTCGTCCCAACTTACGTTGTTCGCGGGGTAACTTCCCTTCCCCTCCGGCATTTGGCCTTGGCGCCAATGATGGGGCGCGCGATGGCCAATAACTTTGACGAAGGCGGCGTAACGCGAGTTAGTCACTTCGCTCGCATCGAGCCAAAAAGCGTCGACGGTAATCTTGCGCGCCGGCGAGTCATCCTTTACCGGATTCGGGTACCACGCGACTTCGTAGTCGGACCAAGGGAAGGCCCGCCCGCGCAGATACTCGCCACCAGGAATCAGCACCATTCCCGCAGGGTCAGCCGCCAGCAGCGAGACGGCTAGCAGGAGTCCGGCGAAACTAGCCATAAATCGGGGAGAGTTCGTCGGTAGGAATAAAGCCATTGGCCCCCAGCGGATCGACATAGACGTAAGTGCGGCCGGAAGGCGTATTGTGAACTTCCGTGGCCCAATCGATGCCCAACGCCGAGTAAATGGTGGCGACGACGTTCTCGATGCGCGGCTGTTTCTTATGCTGCCAACCGGTTTCGACGCATTTGACGCCGTCGAGGTCGCTAGCGCCGTGCACCGTACCGCCTTTTACGCCCGCGCCGGCAAACATGGCGGGGAAGACGTGTTTGTGATGATCGCGGCCGGCCTGGAAGTTCAGAGGGCCCGGCGTGCGGCCGAACTCACCCATGCAAACAACCAAGGTCTCATCGAGCAGGAACTTACCCGGAGTGGTGGGAGAGGGCGTAGTGCCTAAGTCTTCGAGCAAGCTCGCCAAGGCGGGGTCCATTTCGGCGATCAACTGATAATGATTCGAGGCCGCTTTGCGGGTCCAGATCTCTTTGTGATGATCCCAACCGTTATGGCAAATGTGGATATAGTGCGTACCGCCGTCCTGCTTGAGTAAGTTCCGCGCGAGGATCGACGAGAGCCCGACGGAGGTATTGCCGTAACGCTTGCGGTCAGCTTCAGCGATCCGGAAAGCAGCGGGCCAGCGGCCGTCGGAGAGTAAGTGCTTGGCGGTGGCACTGAAGTCTTCAAAGCCGGTAATCGATTTATCGAGCCCGCTCAGACGTCCGGGATTCAATTCCCGCAATTGCGCCAGAAGCCGCCAGCGTTCTTCGAGTAACTCGGTGGCTTTCTGGTCAAGCGTCATGCCCTTCAGAGCCTCGTCCGGGTTCAGGTCGAAGACGGAGAAGCGGGCGGGCAGAAAGCCGGTGGCCATGGCGCCCACTTGATTGGTCGTCAAGTTGAAGGAGACGTAGGTGGGGAAGGTATCGGTTTGGCGGCGGCGGGATTCGAGCTCACTCGCCACGACGGACCCAATGGAGGGAATCTCGGTGGCAAAGGCGACATTCAACTGCCGGCCGGCTTGGACGTAATACTGGCCGCGGAAATGCACTTCCTCATGGCTGACGAAGGACCTGACATGCGCCACCTTGTCCATCAGCATCGCCATGCGCGGGAATAGCGCGTGCGGCACATAGATGCCGGTATTAGTCTTGCGGACGTCCCATTCTTTGAGGGTCGCCGCGTTCTCCTTAAAGTCAAAGGAATCGACATGGCTCAAGGCACCGGCCAACTCAAAGAAGATGACGTTTTTGGCATTGCCGCGGGGCGCGGTTTTGCGGGCCGAGTCCGCACGGAGTTGCAGGGGCCAAACGCTTTGGGCCGCCGCAGCGGCAATCCCCGCGCCTCCGAAACGTAACAGCTCTCGCCGGGTAGGAATGAGTTCGCCAATGGTCGCCATGTGTTTCATCCTAGAAGTTATACAGAAATTCCACTAAGTTGAGTAAAGCCCACTGTAAGTTCTGCGCGCCCTCCACTCGATTCTTCTCGAGCGCCGACAGGGCCAATTTACGCTCAGCCGGAAGAGGCTGGCGAGACAAGGTGCCGACGAATAACTCATCGACGACGCGGCCGTTGTCAGGATAGGTTTCGAGCAGGCGCTGGACGCGGCTATCCTTCGCGGCCAAGACGCGGTCGTTCACGACGGGGGAGCGCATCATCATGATTGGTTGCAGGGGAGAAGGCGTCGGCGGACGCGGTGGCGACCCGCGGTTAGACTCGCCAAAGGCGGCCATGAAACTCTTCAATTCCCCCTTCGGCTGGGGCACGGCCACCTGCATGGCCATCGGCACCGATGAAGCCGCGCCGCCGTCCGAAGATCCGTCCTCTTTCTTCGAGGCGATGACAAACTTGCCCGGCCGGCTGGTAGCCGTGGCGATGGCATCGTGTAACTCCTCGGCGGTGAGCATTCGCACCAGCTTGCGCGAGTAATAACGAGTGTATGTCTCTTTCCATTCGCCCGGAAAGCGCGCCGAGAGTTGATAGGCGCTCGAGTTACAAATGAGCTTGAAGAGCTTCTGCAAACTGTGGTTATTTTCGCGGAAGTAAGTGCCCAGTTTCTCGAGTAACTCGGGATGCGAGGGCTGAGCGTCCCAACCCGCGGGCAGGTTCTTGGGATCGAGCCGCAAGAGATCGAACTCATCGTAGGGATCGACAATGCCCACGCCCATCAACTTGGCCCAGAACATATTCACGGTCGCGCGCGAGAACTGCGGATGGCTAGTGAGCATGCGGCCCAGTTCTTCGCGCGGCTCCTCACCGGGCTTCGCCAGTTCGTCCGAAAGAATAAACTTAGGCGCACTGGCGCCGCCGCTGCGCCGATTGCGCAACATACTATCGGCCTTGGTGTCGTAGCCGGCGCCGCCGTCGTCGACGTAGAAATGGCCCATGATGGCGGCGCTCTTCTCGACGTGGGGGATATAGCGCGTCTTACCGAGAAAGGCGGCTTCCTGGAAGAAGTCCGACCGGCGCTTGGTCGTCAGATAGGCATTCACCTTTTCGAGATGGCCGCCGCCGTTGTGGCAGGAGATACAGGAAAGGTTAATGCCGAGAAAGACCTTGCCATAGAGAATGGTTAACTCATCATGGGTGTCGATCTGATTCACTTTGCTAAGGTCATCGCCGTCGTTCGCCTCGCCAGGCTTGCCTTCCACATGCTCGCGCACAATGGGATTGGCCGAAGCCACCACATAGTTACTTTTGGCCGAAGCCGCAATCAGGCTGCGGACCCAATCGTCATAGGGGCGGTCCGCCGCCAAGCTCTCTTTGAGTGCGTAGTGAAAAAGCTGATAGCCGCGGCCCATCTTGCCGTTGGCTCGCAGGACATCCATGAAGAAGTAGGCCCATTTGTCGACAAACTCAGGGCTGCCCACTAACTGGTCGATCAAACGTTCCCGCTTTTGGGCCGAACCGTCGGCCAGAAATTCGCGCACTTCGGTGGAGGTGGGGATGCGTCCGGTAAGGTCAAGCTTGACGCGACGCAGGAATTCGAGGTCGGTGGCAAGCGGGGCATGGGGCACCTGATCGCGTTGCATTTTGCCAAGAATTTCGTCGTCGATGAAGTTACGATGCTTCACCGGAGCGGCGGCTACCGGGGGCAACTCGGAGGTGACGCGCTCCGTCAATTTGCCGGCGGAATTGGCTTTCGGACGGAACAGAGGGGCGTGCGCCGACGCGGGAACGGACTTGTCCTCAGAGACCTGCGCCCCAGCCCACACGGCGACCCCAATGGCCATCGGCAATAGGTACTTCACGCTCACCTGCCCTCCAGACGTAGGAATAAGAGCCGTCCCGCAAGCGGACCGGTTGCTGGGGAGAGAATATCAGACTGGTTAGTGGGCGTCAATCCTCCCATTTCTTCCGGACTTTCCTGGCCATTCGCCGGCCGAATGCGGCAAAGGAAAGACGAATCAGAGAGGGTTTGGGGACAGGCTGAGCGGGGCTCCGAAGGTTCGTTTTGAGGGAGATCGCCAGGGTGGTTTTACCAGAAAAAGATTTTTCAGGTCGGCTATGACGCAGATTCCTAACTCAGACTCCCGAGGTGAATGTGGTTCGACATCAGGACGAAGCCGCGAATGCGAACTTGGCGCCGGTCGGCGTGGTAGTCCAGGACAGGAGGGCGAGGAATTGGGTGCGGTCCTCGTCGCCGAAAAAGACCGGCTGGCGATAGTTGCTGCGTCGCGTCAAGTGTAGGGGTATCCGGGCGGCGCGAATCTGGGTATGCGGGGTGAGTCCGATTCCCGAGCTTACGAACTCGCGCCGGAGTGCCAGCGACCTCCGCTCGAGCATTGGGAGCATGGGCGGCGCGTGCCGAGTGGTTCGGCTCGGGCGTTTTTGACGGTGATTGCCCGAGAGCCGGCGACGGTACGGCGGGCTTTGCAGATTTTGCGCAATTCGAGGTGGCCCGTTACTTGAGAATGCCGAACAGGTTGTGATGATCGTCTGTCCAGGGTTTGGGCAGCGGCGCCGGACTTGGGCGGGCGCGGTCCCGCCAAGCTTGGGGGAGATCTCCGATCAAGACCCAATCCGATTCCGCGCGACCGATCGAGTCATCGGCCTCGACGTGCGTATGTATAGAGCGTCCCGGATCGAGCGCGCGTGCCACCGGCACCAAGTCCAAGACGCTATTCGAAACATGCAATGCGAGCCAACCTTTTTCCGCCAAGTGCCGGCGGTAAACCGCCATTGACTCCACGGAGAGCAGATGCACAGGCACTGAATCCCCGGAGAAGGCATCCACCACCAATAGATCGTAGCGTTGCGCCGGCTCACGTTCAAGCGACAAACGTCCGTCGCCCATCGTCACCTCCCAGCGCGCCGGAGTGTCCTGGAGATAGCGGAAATCCCGCTGCGCGAGTAAGCTCACCTGTGGATTTAGTTCGTAGAATCGGAACCAGTCTCCCGGCTGACCGTAGGCCGCCAGCGTGCCGGCACCTAAGCCGATCACCCCGACCCGGAGCGAACGGCCCGGCGTCAGTGCCCGCTGCTCCCGTAGGGCCTGCTCGACTCCGGAACCGGGACCGTAATAGGAGGTGGCCAGGCGAGGCCGCTGCCGGAATTGCATACCATGCGACACCACCCCGTGCACCATGAACGTGCGATCGGGTGTGTCGACAATGCGTAGCGCGCCGTAAAAGTTCCGCATCCGGACGCGCCCCGAACTCTCCATCGCCAGGATGGAGGCGCTGGTCCAAACCAGCACCGCGACTGCGACCACCGTCCAACCCAAATCCGTGGTCAGACTCCGGCGATACTCAAGAAACAGGGTCGCCATCGCCACCGCTATCATCGTGAGCGGCAATTCGTAGTTGGCATGCAGAAGATAGGGTGCGCCGAGGGCTACCACCAGGGCGCCCAGGGCACCGCCAAGCGACATCATCAGATAGAAGCGCGTCAGTTGGGCGGGGGCCGGCCGCCGCAGTGCAAGTTCGCCATGGAGGAAAAAGCAGCCGGTAAACAGCGCAGCGGCAAAGACGGGAATTACGATGCGAACGCTCCAGGACGGCGTTTCGTTTGCCAGTGCCCAGGCCGCGCCAGCCATGGCCAAGCCGTGTAGGGGCAGCACCACGGTGCGGCGATACCAGCGGTCACTATCGAAGCAAAGGATCAAGGTGCAGAGGTAAAGCCCCAAGGGCAGCACCCAGAGAAACGGGATGGCCGCCACATTCATGCACAGATGATTGGTGACCGCCAGGGAAAGCGCCGAGGCGAGAAAGGCGAGCACCAGCCATTGCGCCTGCCGGGCCGCGCTCACCGGTGACGCCACGGTTGGCTCGGCCGCCCGGCTCACCCCCGCCAACGCCTTCCTACCCAGCAAAAGGCAAAAGACCGCAAACACCACATACGCCCCGGACCAGACCCACGCCTGCGATCTGCCACTGAACCACGGCTCAATCACCACCGGATAAGCCAACAAGGCGACCAGCGACGCCACATTCGACAAGGCGTAATAACGGTAAAGCGTTCGAGATTCGAGTTGCTCGCCTCGCCCGAGCCAGGCCTGCACCAGCGGCGAGGTAGCAGCGAGCATGAAGTAGGGCAAACCGACCGTGGCCAGTAGCAGACCCAGAATCCGCCATACTGGATCCTCGCTGCCCGCCGGCCGCCAAGTCGAGTTGGGTAATACCGGCAGCGCCAGCAGACTGACGGCCAATAAGCCGGCGTGGATGGCCAATTGTTGCGGCGGACGAAAGCGACGGGTGAGGCCGTGGGCGTAGGAGTAGCCCAGCAGCAGCATCACCTGGAAGAAAACCAGTGCGGTGGTCCAAACGGCTGCCGATCCGCCAAACCAGGGCAGAATCAGCTTCGCGATCATCGGCTGTACTCCGAAGAGGAGAAAGGCGCTCAGGGAGGTAGTGACGGCAGCCAGGATGCGCAGCGCGAGTGCCCGCTGGCGAAGAACGGGCACACCTTGGGCGGCTGAAATTACCATGCAATCAGGCTGTCGTCTTTTGAGGTTCGAGGCATTAGGGCAGCGCGCCCAACTAAGGGAATCACGACCCTAACTCTAAGGTAAACGCCGCTGCCCGGAACCCCGCGTCAACAGGGCGGATGGTCGGAGGCAGCGGTTGCGGCCTCGGGAGATGAACTTCCACATGGCATTTTGCCCACCGCGGAAGTGCGCACAAAGAGAAGTCGGTAAATGGCTGATTTTAGGAAGTTTGCGAAACAAATGTACCACCCCGTGGGATGAGTGGGGCAGGGTAGCCCGCTCCCTGCGGTCGCGGCTCAATGACGGGAAGAAGTCGCGCCGGTTCGGACTTGGGCAGATACTGGTATCGGCGCCGCTCGAGCTGTTGATGCATCTGGATACGACCTATGAGATACGGAATGTGGGATCGCTGGAGGCGCCTGCACTGACTCCGCTTCCGCGAAGATTGTTCCAGCCCTGCAGATGATCATCGGAGGTGTACAGGCCATTACCTTCCAGGAGACTGGCCGCAAGCACTCAGTTGAGATCCTTTGCGTCCACGCCTTTGGTGTCGCCCAGGAGGGCGAAACGGAGGTAGGCGATCAGGTCGGCCAGTTGCTCTTTGGCCAGGCCGCGAGACTCCGGTGGGTGCTTCCAAGCGGCATTGTCGCGCGCCTGCTGTAACTCTTCAGGCAATAGGTTCAGCGGCGCGGGAGGATTCTTGGAGAGGTCGTAATAGGTGTCGCCGGACTGGATGACCGGAAGCGTCTTCGTCTTCGACTGCGAGATCGCCTTGACATACTGCGTCCGCGTCGCCAGGATGCCCATCACCACCGCGCGGGGATGCAACGGGGCGATCGTTTTTAAGTCCGGACCCACGGCCATCCCTTCGCCGCCTACCGCGTGGCAGGTGGCGCAGGCGTAACCGGTGGAACTCTTCAGGTTGAATAACTCTTTCCCGCGCTTGGCCTGCTCCGGCGGATCGGCGGTGAAGGCGGGAAGGGTGAGAAGCAGAAGCAGAGGAGCGGTCATGGGAGAATACCTCGGAGTTTAGGAGGCAATCGAATAACCAACCGCGCGAGGAAACGAATCGAAGCAGTTTGGTTGCCGGAGTGCCTAAGAACTGCTCGATTTCGCGCGGCAATTGCGCGATTTCACGCAGCGAGACCGGTGAAAAGCGAGCGAATGTGCCGGCCTCAGCGTTGGCCCGATACTTGCTGAAGAAGCTGTCAGATGAAAATCCACAAATTGATTCTGCTCACAGCTCTGGCCAGTACTTTGTCAGCGGCGGATGCCGTTGCGGGCAAGACCGCCTTTGACGCGTCCTGCAAGAAGTGCCATGGCGCGGATGGCACGCCCAATGCCGCGATCGGCAAAATGCTGAAGGTGGAGATGAAGCACCTCGGTTCGCCGGAGGTGCAGGCGAAAAGCGATGCGGCATTGATCAGGGAGACCGTGGAAGGCATTGGCAAGATGAAGGCCATGCCGGCGGTGGAGAAGGACGCGGCGAACATTGTCGCCTTTGTCCGGACGCTCAAAAAGTAATCGACGATGGGCAAATTTACGCGCCGCTGGGTACTGCCGGTCCTCTACTTCACCGACAACTGGCTCAGCCGGGTCGGAATCTTTCTGCTGCTTTCGGCCACCGTGCTCTGGATCTTTCTCACCGGAGCCAGCGCGGCGTCGGGGTATCTGGGCATACTGCAGTTCGTCGCCCTGCCGGCGGCCTTCTTTCTTGGGTTGGTGCTGGTGCCTTTGGGCATTAGCCTGCAGCGGCGGCGCGAGTCGCCTGACCATCGTGTACTGCCCGACAAGGTGGACTTGGGGAACCGGCGGGTGCTGCGCTTCCTGCTTTTCGTAGGCGGCGCTACCTGCGCCAACCTGATCATTGGCGGCGCGCTCACCTATCAGACGGTGCATTACATGGAGACCACCAACTTTTGCGGCACAGCCTGCCATGTGATGGCGCCGGAGTTTGCCGCGTATCAGGCGGGGGCGCACGCGCAGGTGAAGTGCGTGGAGTGCCACATCGGCGAAGGAACGGGGAACGCGATCCGGGCCAAGGTGAATGGCACGCGGCAGTTGTTCCTGGTGACCACGGGCGGCTATCAGCGTCCAATTCCATCGCCGCCGCATGACCTGAAGGCGGCCAGCGAAACCTGTGAGAATTGCCATTCACCCAAGCACGATTTTGGTAACCGGCTCTGGCGCCGCACGCAGTTCGACGATGCGGGCGAACGCTTGGAGACGGCCCTGATGTTGAAGTTGGGGGCGATTCATCGCGCACACCAGAGCGTCTCCTATGCGGCGGCCGACGAGCGCCGTTCCCGGATGCTCGCGGTCCGCGTCAACCGGGGTGGCCAAGCCAGGGATTACGCCACGGATGGTTATCGTGCCGGGAAAGAGATTGCCGTCTTCAGCCGGGCCATGGACTGCCTCGATTGCCACAACCGCCCCGCGCATGAGTTCGAGAATCCCGAACGCGCCGTCGACCGGATGATGGTGGACGGCCGCTTGCCGCAACGCCTGCCGCTGTTCCGCAAAGCTGCCCTGGAAGCCTTGCGCGTCGAGTACGCCCCGGGTGCGGCCGCCACCGCTCTCCCCGCGCGGTTGCTCTCGTACTACGAGAAACACCAGCCGTCCGCGCCAAGGGACGCCTTGGCGAATGCCAGCCGCGAATTGGTGAATCTCTACGAGCGCAACGTGTTTCCGGCGATGAAGATCGGCTGGGGCACTTATCCCCTGCATTTGGGCCACACGGATTCGCCGGGCTGCTTCCGTTGCCATGGGGATGAACTTAAGCCGAAGGCACCCGGGCTGGCGATCACCCAGGACTGCGAAGCCTGCCACAAGGTGATCGGTGTGGAGGAGAAGGATTTGAAAGTGATTCAGGAATTGGGAGGTTAAGGCCATGCGGAAACGGCATAGCTATTGGTTAATTCCGTTGGTGGCGGTGGCGCTCTCCGGTGGGCCGCGCGCGTATAACGCGCTCGAAAAGGCTTTCTATGCGGATCCGAAGACGGTGAGTTTTGTGCGTCCAGGGCTCGACTTGAAGGTAATCGCGGCCGCCGTGAACGCGGACCTGTCAATCGCCGCGCGCGTGCGCATCACCGATCCGCTGGGCGTGCCGTTGGACCGTTTGGGCGTTACGACGCCGGGTCCGGTGAGCATCAGCTTCGTGGCTGCTTTTCTCCCGAAGGACCAAAAGGTCTATCGCGCCTACACGACGCGCGTGCAAACCAGCCCTATCACCCGCGTCGCGGCCACCCAAGCCGCCGCTGACGCGGGCGGCTCCTGGACGAAGAACGACGTGGAGGGCGAGTATACCTATACCTTTGCCACGCGTGCGCCGACCGGGTTTGACCGTACCGCCACGCACACCATCGGCGCCTACTCCAGCCGTAACCTGACGGCGTTCGATCTGGGCACGAACTATGCCAGTTCCACTTACAACTTCGTGCCTGACGGCGGACCCGTCACCCAAGTGCGCGACATCATCAAAACCGGCTCCTGCAATGCTTGCCACGTTACGGTGTCGGCGCACGGCGGGGCGCGCCGCGGAATGGAGATGTGCGTCCTCTGCCACACCCCGCAAACCGTGGATCCCGACACCGGCAACACGGTGGACATGACCGTAATGACCCACAAGATTCACATGGGCAAGGATCTGCCGAGCGTGAAGACCGGCGGCAAGTATTCCATCATTGGCTTTGGCCAAACCGAAACGGACTATTCGGCGGTGGGCTTCCCGGCGAATCCGCGCAACTGCGCCGCCTGCCACGCGCAGACCGGGCCGAACGCGGCTTCGCAAGCGACAGCCATGTTCGACTCCTCGCGCGCCGCTTGCGGCTCCTGCCATGACAACGTTGACTTCGCGGCGGGCAAGGGCCACCTGATGCAAACGAGCGATGCGCAATGCGGCCAGTGCCATCGGCCGGAGGGTGAACGCGAGTGGGACATTTCAGTGAAGGGCGCCCACGTCGTACCGGAGTTTTCGCGCAATCTGAAAGGCCAGTCGATTGAGCTGATCGAGGTGCGCGATACGGCCCCTGGGCAGAACCCCATCGTGAGCTACCGTCTACGCGACGCGGAGAGCCGTCCCCTGGTGCCGGGGGACATGACGTCGCTCTCCTTGATCCTGGCCGGGCCCGCGCCGGACTACACCGCCTACACGTCCGAAGCTTCGCGCACGGATACGGCCTCCGCGGCCGGCATCGCCAGCCATCGCTTCGCGCGCGCCATTCCCTCTGAAGCACGCGGCACTTACTCCATCAGCGCGGAAGGCTACCGCAATGTCTCTTTCGAGGGGCCGGGCCGCATTCCGACGACGGTCCGCGATCCGCTCAAGAACGTCATCACGTACTTCAGCGTCGACCGGACGCCGGTGGAGCGGCGCCGCCAAGTGGTGGCATTGGAGAAGTGCAATGCCTGCCACACGCGCCTGGAAGCCCATGGGCGCAATCGCAATCAGATTGAAGAGTGTGTGGTCTGCCACAACGCCACCATGACCGACGCCGCGCGCCGTCCTGCCGCCGAAGCGCCCAACGAATCCATCAGCTTCGCCACCATGGTCCACCGTATTCATACCGGCAAGGAGCAAGAGCGGCCCTACATCCTCTACGGCTTCGGCGCCTCCGTAAACGACTTCAGCAAAGTCGGCTTCCCTACCAGTGCCGGCGATTGCGCCACCTGCCACGTGAACAATTCGCAGTCGCTGCCATTGCGGCCGAACCTCACTCCGGTCACCGATCCCCGCGGTTGGCTGCCGAGTGTGGGTGCCACTACGGCGGCTTGCCTGAGCTGCCATGCTTCGCGTGACGCGGCGGCGCATGCGCAGGTGAATACCTCCACGCTCGGCGAGAGTTGTACGGTCTGCCATGGGCCGAACGCCGAATTCTCGGTGAACCGGGTGCATGCGCGCTAGCTTAGCCAATTTCGTATGCGGGGCGAGCCTGATGCTCGCCGCGCAGCCGCCGCACACGGAGAAGCAGGGCTACGCCACCACCGAGGCCTGTCTGGTGTGCCATGAAGAACTGGGTAAGGCATTCCTGAAGACGCGGCACGGGTCGCTCGAAACGGGTTCGAGCCGCGGTTGGAAAGGACAATCCTGCGAGAGCTGCCATGGTCCGGGCGCCAAGCATGGCGAGGCCGCGGAGGCCAAGTTCATTCTGAATCACGCCAAGGCGACGCCGCGCGTGGCGGACGCCTCCTGCCTGGGCTGCCACCGCAATCAGGCGACGCACGCGGGGCGCGTGAGTGGGTCGCATGCCAAGGTCCAGGTGGCTTGTGTCACCTGCCACCCGGTGCATCATGGTGCCCCGCGCAACGACGCGGCGGGCGTGAATGCCCTTTGCTCCGGTTGCCACGCCAGCGCCTGGGCCGCGTTCCAACGTCCGCATGCGCACGCCGTCCCGCAAGGCGTGATGTCTTGCATTGATTGCCATAATCCCCACGGCACGTCGCGCCCCTTCTCACTCCAATCCACCGCGCGGACCACCAACGCCGAGCCCGGCTGCTTCAAGTGCCACGCCGATAAGCGGGGGCCCTTTGCTTTCGAACACGCCCCGGTCCGGCTGGAGGGTTGCGGCGCTTGCCATGAGCCGCACGGGTCGGCGAATCCGCGCATGCTGAATCGTGCCGAAGTGCTGAACTTGTGCCTGGAATGCCACGCGAATGCGCCGGGCAGCCGCTCCACCACGCTGGGCACCGTGGCCACCGGCTTCCATGACCTGCGCCTCCCGCTCTATCGCAACTGCACCAGTTGCCATGCCAAGATCCACGGGTCGCACATCAACCGGGACTTCCTGCGATGAATGCTCTCCTCTGGCTGACTTTATGGGCGCAGGAACCGGCGAAGACCTATACCGGTTCTAGTGAAGTCGGGTACCGGGTGCTGGCCGGTGAGCGCGGCAGTTTCAACACCTATCGCAGCGTGGTGAATCTGGGTGAGGGGCCGCGCTTGCTGCAGTTCGAAAGCCGCTACCGGGTGCCCCTGCGCTGGCTTGACGATCTCCGCGTCACGGGTGCCAACTGGGGCGATCCACTGAACTCGGTGCGGATCGAGGCCGAAAAGTCCTCGGCATACCGGGCCCACTTCCAGTACCGGAATCTGGCCTACTTCAACGCTTTGCCCAGCTTTGCAAGTCCGCAACTGGCCAAACTGGGAACGGAGGCCTATACGACGAATCAGAATTCGTGGGACACTCGCCAGCGCTTCTGGAACCTGGATCTGGACCTGCTGCCGGGCCACCGCCTGCAACCCTTCTTCGGCGCGGCCCAGAATACAAACCGCGGACTCGGCGTCAGTCCCCTGGTGCTCGACGAGAATAGCTACCCCGCGTCCAGCCGGGTCGACTCCGCCTATACGGTCTTCCGCGGGGGTTTGCGCTATGAACTCGACCAGTTCCATCTCACCCTGGAACAAGGCGGCGCCACGTTCTCCGATGGCACTTCGCTCGTCAATACGGCCAACAACCTGGGCAATCGGGAAGCCCCTTTGCTGGGCCGGCAGTTGTCCTTGCAGAGCGCGAGCCGCTTATACGACGTCACCGGCAATCACCTCTATTCCTCGGCGGATCTCACTTATTCGCCGGTCTCCTGGCTCGACGTAAGCGCCGAGTATTATTACTCGCGGCCACGCTCAGAGGTGCGCTTCAACGAGAGCGCCCGCGGGACAATTCTGTGGCTCGACTCCTTGCGTTTCGTCAACGGCCAACAGTCGCTGGCCACGGGCTACGCCAATCAGCCCCGTTCGGCGGGCGGCCTGACGCTCGAAATTCGGCCCTTCAGCCGCTTGCGCGTACTCGAAGCCTGGCAGAGCGAACGGACGCACAACTCGGGCTCGCTGGCGCTGGTGACAACGCTCGACTCCCGTGCCCTGCCGCCGCTGAACCTGGAGGACCGGATGGTTTGGCGTCAGAATGAACAACGGCTGCAGGCCTTCTTCGACGTCACCAACCGCTTTACGATCTTTGGCGGCCATCGCTACTTGTGGGGCGAGGCTGAGGTCCGCCGCGCGACAATTGCGCCGGGCGGACCCACCGAGCGCGGCCAACTACGCCGGCATTCGGTGCTGGGTGGATTCATCTTTCGCCCCACGGCGAAGCTTACCTTCAACGGCGAGACCGAAGTGGGCCGAGGCCGGCAAGCCTACTTCCGCACCAGCCTGCAGGACTTCGAGCAGATGCGCCTTCGCGCGCGCTACCAGCTATCTACCGCCTGGCACCTCAACGCGCGCTTCGCCCGGCTCGACAATCACTATCCGTTTGCCAGCCATAATCAGCAAGCGAACTTCACGTTGCAATGGACACGACAGGCGGTCTCCGTCATGGCCGACTACACCCGCAGTTCCATCCGCAGCGACCTCTCATTGCTGGATCCGGTGCTCTACCGTTTTTCGCGGAGCCTGTACCAGGACAACGCCCACACGGGCACCTTGGCCACGGACTGGCGTCTGCCACGCAAAGCCACCCTCACCCTGGGCGGCAGCCTCTTCCGCTCCAGTGGCACTCGCCCGAGCCGGTTTTACCAGCCCTTGGCGCGTCTGCGGTTCCCGATTGCCAACCACGCTAGCTTCCTCGCCGAATGGCGGCAGGCGTCGCTGGGGCAAACGCTGTATCCGGCGGAGTCCTTTGGGATGCACCAGTTCACCGTGGGCTTGCGGATCTTCTAACCTGACCAGAAAGGCCGCGGGGAGGTAATGGGGCCTAATCGGGTCGCCTCTCGGGCGCCGGCGGGGCTAAGAAGCGGTAATTGCCCCTTTTGGCGCATCCCGTTCATCGATATGCCGTCCACCAGACTGTATTTCTTATCCGGACGCCTCTCGTACAAAAACAATCCTCCGAGAAACGTCGGTACAGTCGCCGAAGGCGCCAACTAGCGCCCCCTGGTGCGCGGGATACGATCGATGGACCGTTTATGGCTTTAACTGGAGATCTCGCCCTGCTTCAGCGGTTGAACCGGCGCCGAAGAGTGATGCTGCGATACTGAGGAACGAACTTCAACATGAAACCGAAACTTGGCAAGATTCTGCGCAACGTGGGGAGAGCGGTCGGCTTTGCCGCACTGGGCTTCGCGGCGGTGGCGATCCCGCTCCAACTAATGCTGCGCCGGGAGCTTAAGGACGCGCCCGAAGACGTGCAGGAGCAGGGCTGGCCCATCCGCCTGATGCACGTGCTCTTCGGCAAACATGTGCTCCGGTGGATCGACGTCAAGGGCTTGGAGAATCTGCCGCGGGGCTCGTATGTGTTGGCTTCGAATCATGCCTACAAGTCCGGAGTGGATGGGTTTATTCTCGGCCATTTGCTGGCGACGAACGCCGGCCGGGTGCCGCGCATCGTCATTACCACCGACAGCCGGAATTGGATGGTGAGGGCCGAGCGCTGGGTGCTGCATCACTATGGAATTGCGCTGCTGGTGGGCGACCAGGCGCCGGGCCGCCGCCAAGGAGCTTCCGACACCATCGCCGCCTACCTGCGGGAGAGCGACCAGCATGCCGTGCTGATCTTCCCGGCCGGCCGAGCGATCGCTGACCCCGCCCGGCAATTGCAGAATTGGAGCACCGGAGCCATAGTGGCAGCGATGAAGAGCGATTGCCCGGTGGTGCCCGCCGCGATCGGCGGGCTCAAGTTGGACTGGACTCCGGAAACCGTCATCTTCTCCGCCATGGGGACTCTAGCTGCCAGGGAAACCAAAACTGGCAGCGTCGAACCGCCTTTTCGAATGTACGTGCGCATCGGGCAGCCCCTTCAGCCTTCGGGCGATCCCCATCGGGACACGGAACAACTGCGCGATGCCGTGGCCGCGCTGATGGAGGATATCCCCGGTTTGCGGCCCGCGCCCGGCGAGCAGGATCCGGCTTTCGGCAAGCTCACGTTGAGCGATGGCCGTACTTTGGCTTACATGGACCGTGGCCCGCGCGACGGCACGCCAATCCTGCACTTTCACAGCTTTCAGGGCTCGCGGCTGGAGCGCATGGCCGCCGATGACGCGCTGCTCGCCAAACTGAAGATCCGCCTAATCTCGCCCGATCGTCCGGGCATGGGCCTCTCGACTCCGGCGCGAGACCGCACGGTGGTCGGCTGGGCCGACGATGTCCGCCAGTTAACCAGCCACCTGCTGGGGCCGGGCGAGCCCGTCTCCATCCTGGGCTTCTCCGCGGGCGCCACCTATGCGCTGGCCTGCGGCCTCCTCCCGGGGCTGCGGGCCATTTCGCTGGCCGGTAGCCTGGGTCT
>JBBQQS010000030.1:0-19624 GCA_038215525.1 Bryobacterales bacterium | reverse complement strand
CGAGAAGGTCGTCGAAAGTCAGTTATTCACGCAGAAATAGGGAGCCGAGAGATGAGGGAACAAGCTGGACCATTTGTCGCCGTGCGGCGGCCGTTGCCGCGGCGGCAGTTCTTGCGGGGCGCGGGAGTCGCCCTCGCCTTGCCTATGCTGGACGCCATGCGACCGCTGCTGGCGGCGGACCGGGCGGAAAGCGCGCCCCGCCGAATGCTGGCGATTTGCAACAATTTGGGCCTGCTGGAAGCCGGGTTCTTCCCGCAGGGCGCGGGCAGGGACTACCCGCTGTCTCCTTATCTCTCCCATCTTAAGGAACATCGCGCGGACTTCACCGTGTTCAGTGGCGTGTCGCATCCGGATGTGGACGGCAGCCACGCGTCGGAAGTCTGTTTCCTGACCGCCGCGCCGCACCCCGGCAACGGCGGATTTCGCAACTCCATTTCGCTCGATCAGCACATGGCGGACTACGTTGGCGTCAAGACGCGGCTGCCGTCACTAACGCTGGGAGTCAATGTCAGCAAGGGCCAGCGCAGCTTGACCTTCACCGGCTCCGGCGTGATGATTCCCTGCGAAGACAGCGCCAGCAGCGTCTACCAGCGTCTGTTTCTGCAGGGAAGCGCGGACGATATGGAGCGTCAGATTGCCCGTCTCCAACTGGGCGAGAGCATCATGGATTCGGTGGCCGAGCACGCCAGCGGACTCAAGCGGGGTCTAGGCCCGCGGGACCACGAGCGGTTGGATCAGTATATGACCGGCGTGCGTGAACTCGAGAAACGCATGGTGGCCGCCCAGGAGTGGGAGCGGAAGCCGAAGCCGAAGACGAAAGCGCCGGAGCCGAAGGACCCGGACAGTAGCCGCGAGTATATGGAGAAGACGCGCCTGATGTACGAGATGGCGCGCCTGGCATTTGAAAGCGATTCCACGCGCCTGATTACTCTTTTCCTCGACAGCACGAACTCGCCCGCGATTGAATTGGGCGCAGTGAAGATCACGGACGGGTATCATAACTTGTCGCATCACGGGAAGAACGAAAGTAAGTTAGCCCAATTGGAGGCCATCGATAAATGGCATATGAAGCTCCTGGCGGAGTTATTCAGTAAGATGAAGGGGATCGCCGAAGGCGCGGAGACACTGCTCGACCGCAGCATGGTGCTCTACGGCAGCAACTTCGGCGACGCGAACAAACACACCACCACCAACATGCCGATCCTACTGGGCGGCGGCGGTTTCCGGCACGGACAGCACTTGGCATTCGACACTAAGCGGAATTATCCGCTGCCGAATCTGTTCGTCAGTATGCTGCACCGCATGGGGATTGAGTCGGACAAGTTCACCGGCGCTACGGGACCACTGCGCGGGTTGGAACTCAAGGGCTAAACGGCCCTGAAGGCTTTGCCTGTCGCCCTTTGGGGTCGACGGCTGACCGAGACCGGCGAACAAGCGTACTGGAGTGGATGAAGCAAGAATCGAAACCGCTTGGCGACGAATTACGTTTATCTCATCGGAAGACCAAACAGTTCCAGGCGATAAGCTTGAATTTAGGCCAAGGAGCGTTCTACACTGGAAAAAAGACGCGCTCTAGCTAACGTCGCCTGAGGACTATTTTCGGGGAGAAAGAGAGTCGTACTCGTATGAATTTTCTACGTACGTTGGTTTGTGGAATGGTTTTGGCCGGCTCCGCGTCGGGCGCGACGATCGCACAGATGCAGTGGGTTTCCGATGGCGAGGGCTCCGGGATTTTCAACTTCACCGTGGATGGAGTGCTCACCCGGCTCTTGTGTGACCAGTTTCTTCCTAACGCAATGACCGGCCCTTACATGGCCAATGTGGGGACGCTGACAGATCTAAGTGGCACCACGCTGGCGCTGCGAGGCGATTCCCAGGCCCTACAGAAGTATCAGCAGGTGGCGATCGTCAATCTTTGGGCGCGTCTCGACCTCATGTTGTCAGTTAACGCGGTACACGTCAGCCGGC
The DNA here is from genome assembly GCA_038215525.1 of Bryobacterales bacterium. Lineage (GTDB taxonomy): Bacteria > Acidobacteriota > Terriglobia > Bryobacterales > Bryobacteraceae > JALHNI01. Next base: position 17,656 of record JBBQQS010000030.1, on the reverse strand, counting down.
GGATCGTCGATGGTCAGGGTCCTCTTGGGCAGGATGCGCAAACGCTGTTTGACTTGGTGATGCTGGCGAATCCCGCTGACTATGACCTCACCGGGTTTCGGATCTACACCAATCCGATCACCCAGGAATTAACTGGCTTCGAAGGCGGATTCGATATCACCGTTGTGCCCGAACCTTCGGCGATGATGCTTTTCGGCTCCGGCTTGGCCATGATCGCCATCGCGGGCACACGCCGCCGCCGTCGCTGAGCGCTTCGGCAAGTGATACCGTAAGGCGATGCTCAGCCGTCCCGCCCTCGCCGTCCTACTGGCCGTGCTTACGGTGGCCGGCGGATTCGCCTTTCAAGGGCGTCAGCGTTCGTCCAACTACGAGTACGAGATGCAGAATCCGGCCGAGGACCCGATCGATAAGGACGTCCCCGGCGAGTACAGCTTCGCCCGCCTGCGTTACCGCTCCTCGGGCGGGCGACGCCGGAGTTCCTGGGGTACGGACTCGAACAAAGCCGAGCGCGTCTTCGTCCAAGGTCTGCGCCGCCTCACCCGCGTGCATGCCCGCTCGGTGGAAGAGATCATCGACGTAGAAGATGACGAGATCTTCAATTGGCCTTGGCTCTATGCGGTGGAGGTGGGCCATTGGAGCTTGAGCGAAGCCCACGCCAAGCGGCTTCGAAACTACCTCGACCACGGCGGCTTCCTGATGGTGGACGACTTCCACGGCTCGAGCGAATGGGCCGTCTTCGAAGAGGGCCTACGCAAAATCTTTCCCGACCGTCCGGTGATCGAGATTGCAGACCAGGACCAACTCTTCCACGTACTCTATGATCTGAAGGAGCGTTTTCAGGTGCCCGGCCGGCAGTTCAATTGGTCCGGCCGGACGTCAGAACGCGACGGCTACGAGCCTAAGTGGCGGGCGATTTTGGACGACCGCAACCGGGTGCAGGTGCTGATCTGCCACAACATGGATCTGGGTGACGCCTGGGAATGGGCCGACGACCCGCAATATCCCGAAAAGTTCGCGTCGTTGGCCTATCGAATGGGCATCAATGCGGTGGTCTATTCGATGACACACTAAAGCGAGATGGAATCTGTCTTTTGCGCCCGGGCCGTCACGAAATACTACGATATGGGCGAGTTGCGCGTGCATGCCTTGCGGGGTGTCGATCTCGACTTAGCCGCGGGCGAAATGATGGTGCGACTCGGGCCGTCCGGCGGCGGTAAGTCGACGTTCCTGACTATCCGCGGCGGGCTCGACCGGGCTTCGGCGGGGACTGTGACCTTTCGTGAGTTCGACATTACTCAAGCCTAGGTTCGGGAACTTACCCAATACCGGCGCTAACATGTGGGCTTCGTGTTTCAGTTCTATAACTTGATTCCGAGCCTGACGGCGATGGAAAACGTGGCGGCGGTGACCGAAATCGCCGACCACCCCATGAAACCAGCCGAGGCGCTCGCCTTAGTGGGCTTGAGCGACCGACTGGACCACTTCCCTTCCCAGCTCTCGGGCGGCCAGCAGCAGCGCGTCGCCATAGCGCGCGCCATCGCCAAGCGGCCCAGCGTCCTGTTGTGCGATGAACCGACCGGCGCACTCGACTCTGAAACCGGCATTGTGGTGCTCGACGCGATCGACCGCGTGAATCGCGAATTGGGCGCCGCCACGGCCATCATCACGCACAACGCCGACATCGCCGGCATGGCCAATCGCGTCGTGCACATGAGCAATGGACAAGTCTCGCACGTCGACCATAACCAGCAGCGCAAGAATCCGCGGGAGTTGCACTGGTAGCTTATGCGTGCCCTCGACCGCAAACTTTTTCGAGACTTATGGGCCGTGCGCGGCCAGGTACTCGCGATTTCATTTGTGCTCGGCGCCGGCCTTGCCACTTACGTGATGGCTGCTTCTACCTTGGATTCGTTACAACGAACGCAGGCGCGGCTCTACCGTGAATTTCGCTTTCCGGAGCTTTTCGCCGGATTGAAGCGAGCGCCAGTGAGTGTCCTGCAACGAGTAAGTGCCATTCCCGGCGTCGAGAATGTGGAAGCCAGGGTCGCCGCGCCGGCTAATCTTGAGCTAGCCGGTTACGGCCAGCCCATTTCCGGCCTGATGATCGGCCTGCCCCGGGGCGCGCCACACTTCAACTTACTGCACTTACATGCCGGCCGCATGCCGGATCCCGGTAAAGACCGGGAGGCGTTAGTAAGTGACGGATTCGCAAAGGCGCACAAATTACAGCCTGGATTTTCGCTGCAAGTGACGATCAACGGCCGGCGCCGCAGTTTCTCCATCGTGGGCATCGCCTCCACACCCGAATTCATTTACCAATTGGCCCCCGGCTCCATCGTGCCGGACTTCAAGACTTACTGCGTATTGTGGATGAACGCCGAGACCTTGGAAGGCGCTTACAACATGACCGGCGCGTTCAATCAAGTGGCAGCTACTTTGCAGCGTGGCGCGCGCGTGGAAGACGCGATAACTGCGCTCGACCAAATCTTGCGGCCCTACGGCGGGCTGGGTGCGCACGGGCGTAAAGATCAGGTTTCGCACCGTTTTCTTACCGAAGAGTTCAAGCAACTCACCATCCTATCGACGCTGTTTCCGGCCATCTTTCTTTCGGTGGCGGCGTTTCTGCTCAATGTCGTAGTCGGCCGGCTGATGGCCACGCAACGCAGCCAAATCGCGACCCTGAAGGCTTTTGGCTATACCACCTTCTCGATCGTGATTCATTTCCTCAAATTCACGGTGGTAATCGTTTTTTTCGGCTTGGCCATTGGGGTCGCCGGTGGGGCTTGGCTGGGCAGCGGCCTCTCGCACCTTTACATGAATGTGTATCGCTTTCCGTATCTCGAATATTCGATTCGACCGAGCGTGTTAGGCATTTCCTTCGCGGTCAGCCTGATCGCGGCGGCCACCGGCACCCTGTTTTCGGTGTTGCGCACGGCGGGGGAATCACCGGCGATCGCGATGCAGCCGGCCAATCCCGGCCGTTACCGCCGCAGTATCTTCGAAAACCGCTGGCTCAGCCAACCTACGCGGATGATTATCCGTAATATCGAACGACGGCCGATCAAGTCGTTGTTGTCGATCGGCGGCGTCGCCATGTCTACGGCAATCCTGGTGCTGGGCGGCTTCTGGACCAACGCGGTGGACTATATGGTCTTCGCTCAATTGCGCCGGGCGCAACAAGACGACGTCACCGTCACGTTCATCGGCCCCGTCTCCTCGCGAGCGCTGTACTCACTCACCAGCCTGCCGGGAGTAACTTACGCCGAACCCACCCGCTCCGTGCCGGCACGGTTCCGATTCGAGCAACGCACGTACCGGACCGCGCTCCAAGGCATGGAGCCGGATGGGCGGCTTCGGCGATTACTCAATCGTCAGCTAGAGCCGGTCGACATACCGAACGAGGGCATCTTACTCACTGACCATTTGGCAAAGATGCTGAGCATTCGGCCTGGCGAGTATCTCACCGTCGAGTTACTGGAAGGGTCGCGAGCCATCCGGCAAGTGCGAGTGAGCGGTGTGGTGAGCGAATACATCGGCGTGTCGGCTTATATGCGGCGCGACGCGCTGAATCGCTTCCTGCGCGAAGGCGATAGCGCCACCGGCGCGTTCCTGGCGGTGGACCCGCTCCAGTTACCGGCCATTTACGCGCGATTGAAACAGATGCCCGCCGTAGCCGGTTCCGCCGAGCGCGCCCAGGTGCTGCGCAGCTTCTATGAGACGCTCGCCTCGCAGATGCTCACCTTCGCCTTCTTCAACACTTTGCTCGCCTCCACGATTGCCATCGGGGTGGTTTACAACACGGTGCGGATCTCGTTGAGCGAACGCAGCCGGGAGCTGGCGAGCCTGCGAGTATTGGGCTACACGCGGAGCGAAGTCTCCTACATTTTGCTGGGCGAACTGACGATACTGGTGTTTCTAGCCATCCCCGTGGGCTTGATGATCGGCAACCGGCTAGCGTTGGTGATGGCGGCCTCGGGGCAAACCGAGTTGTTCCGGATTCCGTTCGTCATCGCCCCCCGCACCTATGGTTTTGCGGCGCTAGTCGTCTCGGTGGCCACGGTTGTTTCAGGATTTGCGGTGGGCCGCAAAGTAAATCATCTGGACTTAGTAGAAGTATTAAAGGCAAGGGAGTAAGTGTGAAGCGTTGGGCATGGATTATTGGCCTGGTGGCCATCGCCGCCATCGGTATCTTTCTGGCGTTGCGACCGCAGCCCGTCGCCGTGGAGGCGGTAACGGTTTCAGCGGGCTTGCTGCGGGTGACGGTGGAAGAAGAGGGCAGGATGCGGCTGCGGGACCGCTATGTGGTCTCCGCCCCGGTAAGCGGTAGGACGCCGCGCCTGCGGTGGAAGGCCGGCGACCTCGTGCGCTCGGGTGCCATCGTCACTCGGATCGAGCCGCCGCCACCGCTGATGCTCGATGCCCGCGGCAAGGACCAGGGCAGTGCCCGCGTGAACGCTGCCGAAGTTGCGCTCGGCGTGGTGCAGAGCCGCGTGAGCACGCAGGAAGAGCAAGTGCGCGCCGCCAAGGCCGACCTCGACTATTGGCGCTTGCAAGATGAGCGCGAGGAGCGCTTGCTCAAGTCCGGTGACATTCCCACTTCGCGCGTCGACCGCACCCGCGCCGATTTGCGCCGCGCCGAGGCCGCCTTGGCCATGGCCGAACGCGTCGCCGTCACTACCCGGCGCGAAGTGGAATCGGCCCGGGCCGAGATGGCCACCGCCCGCGCGGCGCTGCGCCAAACGAGTGGTCCGTCCACCGGGGAGCACATCCCGGTGCCGGCGCCGGTGAGCGGGCGCGTCATCCGCGTGGTGCGCGAAAGCGAGGGCGCCGTGGCGGCCGGCGAAGCCTTGCTCGAAATCGGCAATGCCCGCGCGCTCGAAGTGATGGTGGATGTGCTCTCGGCCGATGCGGTGAAGTTGACGCCCGGCACGCGCGTGCTGCTGGATCGCTGGGGCGGCGAAGGTACGCTCGAAGCCCGGGTGAGGGTGGTGGAACCGGGTGGTTTCACCAAGGTTTCCGCCCTGGGCGTCGAAGAGCAGCGCGTGCGCGTGGTGGCCGACTTAGTGACCCCGGAGGAGCAATGGAAGCAACTCGGCGACGCCTACCGCGTGGAGGCAGCCTTCGTATTATGGGAGTCTCCCAACGTGCGGCAAGTTCCCGTGAATGCGCTCTTCCGTTATGGCGAAGGCTGGGCAGTCTTCGTGGCCGAGGCTGGCGTTGCGCGGCGCCGCGCCGTCCAGACCGGCCATCGCTCCGGCCTGGCCGCCGAGATACTCAGCGGCTTGCGCGAGGGCGAACTGGTGATCACGCATCCGGACGAGACCGTGGAAGACGGCAAGCCAGTGACGGTGACGAAGCGCCTCTGATCTCCCAGGAGGCTGGCTGAGCCCATGTGCACCCGTTTTGCACCCAATCGCCGGCAATTTCCGCCGGACTTTCTTCGATTGTTTACTTCTGAGGCCCTGGCAAATGGATCATAATAAGGGGGCGTCCTCACCTCTGGAGGAAACCCAATTGAAAGCTCGCCCTGTGTTTTCACGATTCGCCCTGTTGGCCCTCGCCGTACTGCCGCTTCACCTTGCCGCTCAGGCCCCTACCGTTAGCCCTACCTCCATCGCGCTGAACGCGCCGACCAATTCGTTCACCGCCGTTACGCAAACCTTTACCATCACGGGCACACCGGGCCAGACCTGGCGGGTACAGGCGGTGGGAGGCTTCTGGCTGCGCTTTCTATTTGCGCCCACCTGCCCAGGCTCAGTCGTCGATTGCACCAGTATCACCGCGGGATCGAACACCGTAACGGTGGTGGCGAACCCCACCGGCCTCATTCCTTTTGACTACAGCGGGTCGATCACCGTCACCCATCCAAGCGGCGTAGTCACGGTGCCGGTCACCTTCAGCGTCGGTGGCACGGCCAGCAGTAACTTCACCGCCACCCCTACGGCGCTCAGTTTCACGGCCACGCCCGGTGGCGCCAGCCTATCGCAGCCCGTGGCGATCGGCAGCACCGGTGCGCCCAATTCCGTTTTCTTCGCCACCACCACCACCAACGCTTCCTGGCTCACCACGAGCTTGGGCGGCAGTTCGGTCTTCGCGCCCGCCAGCCTCAGCGTGATCGCCAACCCGGCCAACTTAGCAGCGGGCAATTATCAGGGTACGGTGACGTTTACTCCGGCCGCAAACACGGCGCCGCCGATTAACGTCCCGGTTACGTTTACCGTTTCCGCCGGACAGCAATTGGTGGTGAACCCCACAACCCTCAGCTTTAACACTGCTGGTGGTCAGTTGTCCGTGCCCGTCTCGATCGGGGTCAACAGCGGCGCGAACGTACCCTTCTCGGTTTCGATCAGCTATCCGGGCCTGGCGGCGTTGAACTGGCTGAGCACCAACGTCACCAGCGGGCAAACCGGCTCGTCGATCATCCTGTCGGCCACTGGCGCTGGCAGCCTGCCCGCCGGTGAGTATGCGGCCACGGTCACTCTCTCGTCGCCGGGGTTAGCTAACGTAAACATCCCTGCTTCGCTCAGCACTTCGGCGGGGTCCACCGGGGCGCGCTTTCTGGTGGACTCGAGCCCCATTGCCATCACCGTGTCGCCCGCAGGCACCACCACGCGTACCCTAACGTTGAGCACCTCCACGGGAACCAATATTCCCTACACCGTATCGGTACAATACACTTCGCCGCAGAACCCGGCCGTAAATTGGCTGGGGCTCACCAACGCGGCGGGCACCACGCCATCGCCGGTATCGATCAATGCAGGAGCCAGCACCCTCCCCGCCGGCACTTACTCGGCCAACCTGATCATTACGTCTACTTCGCCCGGCTTCGCGGCCTTAACCGTCCCGGTGACGATGACTGTGACGGTGACGGGCAGCCAAGTACTCACTGCCTCGCCCTCCACCCTCAGCTTCGCTTACTCGGGAGGCAGCCCTCCGATAAGCCAGAATGTGCAATTGGGCTTGAACCCGGCCACGCCGGCCCAGCCCGCCACGGTCAGCACGCTCTACGATGTCGCCGGACAATCCTGGCTTACTGCCGTACTGGCTTCTCCAACGCCAGGTAGCATCGCTACCGGAACGCTGGTTGGCGTGGGCGTCAATGTCGCCGGACTCGCCAACGGCACTTACACCGCGAGAATACGAATTCAGGTGACGGGCGGCGGCGTGAGTAACTCGTTGGTGGATATTCCCGTCACGCTTACGATCTCGGGCATCGCGGGCGGAGGGAATCCGACCGTATTGTTCTCGCCGGCGCAATTGAGTTTTTCGGCGGTATTGAACGGCCCCGCGCTCGACCAGAACCTTACACTGGCTACGAATGTTGCTCCCGCAGTCTCTTACATGCTGAGTAGCAACACTTCGTGGATCACAGTGCTGGCCAGCAGCGGAACCACGCCGGGCACCGCCTTCATCCGGGTAAACCCAGCCGGGCTCGCGGCAGGCACTTACAGCGGATCCGTCATGCTCAACGCGATTGGCGCGGCAAATAATGGCGCTACGGTCCCGGTAAGTTTGACGATCAGTTCGTCGAGCCAGGCGCTGGTATTGAACCCCAACAGCCTCAGCTTCGTCGCCCAGGCCAACGGAGCGCCACCGCCACCCAAAAACGTTTCGGTAGGAAGCACCGTGGCGTCCACCTCCTACATCGTCACCTCGAACCAGACTTGGTTACAAGGCATCGCCGGCACGGAAAGCACGCCCGGGGCGATCGCCGTCTATGTCAATCCGGGGAGCCTCAGCCCCGGAACTTACACTGGAAACTTAACCGTCTCGTCGAGCACATTTTCGGCCAACCTGCCGGTGACGCTCGAAATCACGAGCGGGCCCTTGTTGCGCCTGAGCCAACAGACGTTCACTTTCAATTACCAAGCGGGCCAAGCCTTGCCAAGCGCCCGCACGATTCTCGTCAGCACTTCCACCGGCGGTGTTCCGACGGCTTCCATCCAGGCAGCCACGGCGAGCGGCGGAAACTGGTTGGTGGTCACGCCGGCCAGCCTACAAACGCCGGGCGCCTTTGCGGTAAGTTTAGCGGCTACCGTGGTGGCGGGCTTGGCTTCCGGAAGCTACGCCGGTACCGCTACGGTAAGCGCACCCGGAGTGCCCAGCGCCATACTAAACGTCAACTTGAACATCGGGGCGACGGCCTTGCTGTCGATGTCCACCGCGACGGCCGCGTTTTTCGCGGAAGTAAATGGAAACCTGGCGCTCTCCCAATCACGCCTGGTTACTAGTACCAGTCTGGGCCCACTAGCGGTCACCTCCAGTGTCTCCGCGAACACCCCTTGGCTTACCGCATCCTTGAACGTGAACGTAACCCCCACTACGCTCACCATCCAAGCCTTGCCCTTGGGCCTAAGCCCCGGCACTTACGTGGGCAGCGTCACCGTATCGAGCGGCAACAGCGGCACTGTGTCCAGCGGCGCCAATGTATTGGTAGTGCCGGTAACGCTCACCGTTAGTGCCTTGCCCGCTATCAGCCTCGATAAGCCGGAACTGATCTTCGGCGGCGATAACAATAGCGCTCTGCCGCAAAGCATTCAAGTCTCCAGCACCAACAGCCTGACTTACAACGTCTCGGCGGCGGTGATTAATTCCGCGGTGCAATGGCTGACGGTGACACCCAACTTCGGCAGCACCCCCTCGTCAGTAAGCGTATCGGCCAACGGTGCCAACTTGAGTAACGGCACTTACTCCGGCACGGTCACCTTCACTCCGCAAAGCGCCGGCGCGGTGCCGATTGTCATTCCCGTCACGCTGATCGTCAACCAATCGACGGTGCTGCAGGCCACGCCCACCGCGCTGAACTTCACCCAGATCCGGTTCGCCGCACCGGCCGCGGCGCAAACCGTGCAAGTGACGAGCCAACAACCCGCCAGTTACACGTTCACCTCCGCCGTACAATCGCCAGTGAACGGTAATTGGCTGAACGTGATTCAATCCGGCGCGCAAACCAACGGCAACTTGCAGGTCTCTCCCAACGCAAACGCCGCGTCCCTGCCTGTCGGCAATTACTCCGCAGTGATCTCGGTGTTTTCACCCAACGCTTCGGGCAATGTGTTGATTTCCGTCAACCTCGCGGTGGTCGCCGTGAATAACTTATTGGTGGCGCCAAGTTCAGTTAACTTCTCGGGCCGTTTAAGCCAAGGGAATCCGCCGCCGCAGACGGTACAGGTAACCGCGAGCGCGCCCGGAGTTCCGCTCTCGTTTAACGTCACCAGCGATTCACCGTGGCTCACTGCAACGCCGCTCGCCGGCACCACGCCCGCCACGCTCAATGTCGGGGTGAATACGGCCGCGCTGCCGGCCAATTCGCGGCTGGCCGTCGGCCGCCTCACCTTGGTGCCGCTCACCGGCGGGCAGACGACCACCATTACCGTGGCTTACCTTACCGATCCGGATCCGCCCCCGGTGATGACGACCTTCGCCAACGCCGCGACCTTCCAGCCCGGTGCTCTCTCGCCCGGCATGATCTTCACCATCCTGGGGACTAACCTGGGCCCCGCCCAAGCCGTGGGTGGCCAAGTAGTGAACGGACGCTTCACGACGGCGGTATCGGGTGTGCGCGTACTGTTCGATGGCATTCCCGCGCCAATTCTCTTCGCCAGCGCCACCCAGATTAACGCTACCGTGCCCTACCAACTCGCCGGGCGCGCCTTTTCGCAGATGACCGTCGAGTATAGTGGCGTCGCGTCGAACACGCTAGCGCCCCGGATTATCGACTCGGCCCCCGGCATCTTTACGACCGACGGCAAACAGGCCGCAGCCCTCAATGCCGACAGTTCGGTGAACAGCCCGGGCAACCCGGCCGCGCCGGGTAGTATCGTCGTGCTCTTCGCCACCGGCGAAGGCCAAACGACGCCCGGCGGCGTGGATGGCGAAATTGTCGCGGCCACCAACCTCAAGCGGCCCGTCGAGCCGGTGCGAGTGCGGGTGAATGGCGCCGACCTTCCGGCCACCGAGATCTTCTATGCCGGCTCCGCGCCCGCGCTGGTTTCCGGCTTAATGCAGATCAACTTCCGGCTCTCGGCCAATACGCCATCGAACTCCTCCACGCCGGTAGAGATCTTCGTGGGCGGTGGGCAGAGCCCCGTCGGCACCACGATCGCCGTGCGGTAGGGGATTACGGGCCGGGGTTGGCTTTGGAAGAGGTAGACGTAGTGCATCACAACCAAGTTGGTCCGCTTCGCTCTCACGAGCCGGCGGACAGTCTTCTTCCAGCCTTCGGCTGGTAAGCCACCGCCTGACGGAGGAGATCCATGCCGGTTGGTCCGCTTTCGCTCTTGCGAGCTACCGCGGACAGCCTTGGCGAAGGTTGGTGGAGGCGGCGGGAGTTGAACCCGCGTCCGAAAAAGTCTGCCCTGAAAAGCCTACGTGTGTATCCGAATTCTAAATCTTAACGACCGCCTCAGAATCGGCAAGATGACGATCGCCCAGTCCGATTGATTTAAACCGCTGGCTACGAACAGAAGCCTTTGGCCGATCTCCTAAGGATGACGCTGAGGCACCGGGTCAGGAGCACCCCGATGAGCAGCGGCTACTTAATTAATTAAGCAGCGTATGCAAACTGCGTGTTGGCAGTTATAATTTCCGATCGTTTAACGAGAGCTCGGAACTCGACACGCCTCTTCAAAACAACGCAATCCCGTCGAAGCCGTTTCGCCCCCTTCTGGATGAACGACACCTTATTGTAGCAACTGGCGATCCACAAAGCGGTACGCTTCTTCGCGGACCTCGGCCGGGAACTCATGTCCCCGGTCCGGATGCACAACTTGAAGACGTGCCGGCCGAAAGCGCCGTTTCACCTTCTCCACCGTCTCGCGCACGCCGGTAACGTCAAAGTTGGCGTCGTGCAATGGCGCATTCACGAAGACGGCGCGCGGCGCGATGGCGGCCAGGATATCGCTGAAGTCGAAGGGCATCCGCGCCGGGCTTTTGCCGTATTCGCTCGCGATGCGCGGCATATAGCCTTGGTGGCTCCATCCGGTGAGGTCGCCGCCATAGTAACGGGCGAATGCGGTGAAGCCGCAACTGGTGACGGCGACCCGCACCCGCCGGTCAAAAGCGGCCAGAAATAGCGCGTTGTGCCCGCCGAGCGAATGGCCGATGACGCCCATGCGCTGGGCATTTACTTGCGGCAGGGCGGCCAGCACGTCGAGCGCGCGCCGATGGTTGGTGATGCCTTTCATCGTGGCACTCGCGTAGCCGTGGGCGTAAGGGTCAAACGCGTACTCGCCAAAGTTGGGATAGTCCGGCGCCAGGGTGACGTAGCCGCGGCGGGCGAGTTCAATGGCATAAGCCAAGTCCGGCTTGCCGCCCAGGCCGGCAGGCTCGCCTTTGCCGATGCGCGTCGTCTGGTGCAGGCACAGCATGGCGGGCCTCTTACCGTTGGCGGCCGGCAAGAAGAGATAGGCCGGCACGCGGTCACCGTCACGGGCGACGAAGACGATCTGCCGCCGGACCAGGCCGGCCTCTAACCGCACCTCGGCCAGCACTTCTACAACGGGAGGCGTCCGCTCCGGCGCGGGCAAAGGGCCCATCACGGCTTCGAACTTCGAGAAATCGACTGCGAAAAACAGCAGTAGCGTTAGCATGTCACTTCACCTGATGGTGAGTTCCTTCGAGAGAATTCACCGCGTGGTTGGCGACACGAATGACGTAGTTATTCTCTGGATCCTGGAGCGCGATCCGCAGCGGCGGGAGGGCCGACCGGGCAGCCTCGCCCATTTCATCCAGGGCATTCACCGCCATCAGCCGAACGTACTCCTTGGGGCTCGCAATTTCCTTGGCCAGCAAATCGACATTGCCCAAACGCCGCGCCGCGGCGATGCGGACGGCGGCGGAGGGGTCGCTCTGTAGTTTGGCCAACATCGCCTTCCCTTCCCCACGCCTCGCGGCCCAGTAGCGCAGGCCAGGGTTGCCGGAGTTAAAGAAGCGGCTCGCATCGGGACCGGTAGCGGCGTCGTACAGTTCGCGCAGCAGATGGATGGAGTCCGGGCCTTGCAACATGGCCTGCCGGGTGCCCACGCGCAGTTCACCTTCGGCGAGTTCAGCTTCCGGCATCAGGCCGAGGTCGCGCGTGTCGAGCGCCCACTTGCGTTGCGCTGCCCGCAGACGCTCGAGCACGGCGCGATGGCCGGCGTCCTGGGCCAGGTTGTGGATCTCATGCGGATCTTTGTCGACATCGTAAAGCTCTTCCACGGGCTTGTGCGTGCCGGCAAACAAGGCCGCCGCCGCCGGCAGGGTGCCGTCCGCCTGCGTGCGCCGAATCTCCCGCATCGTCGCGCCCTGCTCGGACGTGTTCATGTGCTGATAGTAGGGGCGCGTGGGCTCGAAATTACGCAGATACCGGTAGCGCGCGTCGCGAACGCTGCGGACCATGTCATAGCGCTCGTCCATGCGATCGCGAATGCCGTAGATATACTCGCGCGGCTTCACTTTCGGGCCCAGAAACGGCTGCCCGTGCATGTTCGAAGGCACGGGCAAGCCAGCCAGATTGAGCACCGTGGGGCCCAGGTCGATCAAGCTTACGAGCGTGGCGCTTTCGCTCCCGGGCGCGGCTTGCCCCGCGGTGCGCCAGGCTTCGGGGACGCGCACCATCAGGGGCACGCGCGTGCCGCTTTCGTAGAGCCAGCGCTTGGATCGCGGCAGGCCAACACCGTGGTCGCCCCAGTGGAAGACAATGGTGTCGTTCTCAAGGCCTGCGTCGGCGATCTCTTTCAGGCGATCCTGCAGCCAATAGTCCATGGCGGTAAGGCACTCGTAGACGTTGGCCCAATCACGGCGGGTTTCCGGCGTATCGGGATAGAAGGGCGGCAAAGTGGTGAGCTTGGCCGGGTCCTGCCGTTGGTTGGGCTTCAGACGCCTAATGTCGGCGTCATGCTCGGCACCGCGGCGGGGGTAACGGCTCTCATGGGTCACTTCCTGGTTGAAGACGGCGAAGAAAGGCTGTCCGGGCTCCCGGTTGCGCCAATGCGCCTTGGACCCGTTCTCGTTCCAGGCACCGCGCGGCACCGCGAAGTTATAGTCGGTTTTGGCGTTGTTGGTGCAGTAGTAGCCGGCGATGCGCAGATACTCGGGAAAACAGCGGATGTCCGGGCCGAGCTTCACATTGGAGCGCATGTGCATCGACCCCAAGGTGGTGGGGTACATGCCGGTAATGATGCCGGAGCGCGACGGCGCGCAAACGCCGGCCACGGAGTAAGCCCGCGTGAAGCGCACACCTTGCTTGGCGAACCCGTCGGCGTTGGGCGTGATGGCATGGGGATCGCCGTAGCAGCCGAGCATGGGGCTTGAATCTTCAAACGACAGCCAGAGAATGTTCGGCCGCTTCACTGGAGCCCTTCCAGCGGGAGTCTGGGCCGCGAGCGGCATGGCGGCGGCCAGGAGTTGTCGGCGAGAAAGAGTCACAGACTCGATGGTAACGGATCTAGAATATAGGCAGATGCAACGCCGAACCTTTTTTGTCCTGCTCGCCCCATTCGCTTTCGCCCAGAAAGCACCCGTGAACGACGATTCGATTTTCGATCAGGTACGCCTGAAGCTTGCCAGTGACCCGGACGTCCGCGGCGGCGCGCTCGACGTGCAAGTGAAGGACGGCGTCGTCACCCTGAAGGGTCGCGTGGATAAGGAAGCTTATAAGCAGCGAGCCGAACGGCTCACCAAGAAGGTGAAGGGCGTGAAAAGCGTGCTGAACCAGTTGCTGGTGGAAGCCCGGGTCGCCGCGCCGCGGTAACTATTCCTGCGACGGTTGCGGCTGCACGTCGGAGTCGCGCCAAGCGCTAATCTTCAAGCGCCGGCACACCCAACACAATTGGTCATCGTATCCGGCGGGCGCGTAGCTCACCGGCGTGCAAGTGGAGCCGCACACGGTGCACTTGAGCAAAGGGAGCTTGGGGTCGTGCGTTTCGGCAGTTTCTTTCTTGGGGTCCACTGTTACTACGATATCGCACCTGGCTCCTGGTTTCGGAGTCCTTTTTGCCTTGAGCGAAGGTTTAGCCATAGCTAAACTATAAGGGTAAATGTGAAAGGCGTTCTTCTTCAAGGCCCTATTGAGTCACGCAAAATACGATTGAGGAGGCTGGAAGACATGACCGTTTGAGGGTCGAGTCGCGCTGCTGCACCTGGCCGAGAGCGGTGGGGGCGCCTTCGGGGTTGGGATCTAGAACCAGGACGCTCATGCCATTGCGCCGCCGGTAAATGCGGCCGGCACTATCGGTGCGCCACAGCACTTCGACGATGGGCGAACCGGGCGCGAGTTGATCACGGATCACATACCAGGTTTCGCCGGCCTCCTGCACCGTGCGGTCCACCCAGCGAACCCGGTGATTGGCGGTCACGAAGCGATCGCTATAGCGATAGACCCAGCGATTGCCCACCTCGAGCGGAAAATAGGATTGCGTCGCCAACTGGTCCGCCAAGTTTGACGAAGGCAGACGGCAGCAGACGCTGGCCGTGGCCCTCGCGACCTCGTTGCCACTCGAGTTCACCAGCACAAACACCAACCCATCGGCCACCCAATCGCCCGTCACCGCGCCGCCGTTGCCGGGCTCAAAGCCGGTCATCGCCGGACCGCTTACGGATCCGATGCGCACCTGCACCGTCCGTTCCGCCGTCCGCCAACTCAACTGTGCCGTGCCCGTGCCGCGGTCGTTGCATTGGATGATCACCGTGGGGGTGAGAGTAAAGGTGGTCTGGGCGAGCGCAGCGGCTGGCCAGGCGAGGCAAAGTAGGACATTAATCGGAAGGCGCATCGGGAGTCTCTACGATGTCAGGCGTGGACTCGGTCGATGCGGGGTCAACTGTATCTTCTGGATCCGGAGCCGCGGCGGATCGTTTCTCCTTCACCTTTGGCCCTTTGGTCGACCGGCTGGCCGCCACCAGATCCTGCACCTCGGCCGGGGTCAGGTTGCGCCATTTGCCCAGTACCAAGCCGTCGATCTCCAGATCCCCAATCCGCACCCGCACCAGCTTCAGCACGAAGCTATCGACAGCCTCCAGCATTCGCCGCACTTGCCGGTTGCGGCCCTCGGTGAGGGTGATTTCGACGAAGCTTTTCGTGGCCGCGTCGCGCACCCGGGTCACCGCTGCCGGCCGGGTCGGCCCATCGTCCAGCGTCACGCCGTTGCGCAAACGATCCAGCTGTTCGTCGGTCAGCAAGGTGGCCGCCTTCACCAGATAGGTCTTGGGGACGTGGTAGTCGGGGTTGGTGAGCCGCTCGCCGAATTGGGTGTCGTTGGTCAGGATTAGCAGGCCGCTAGTGTCCAAATCGAGACGTCCCACCGTGGCAAGGAAGTCCGTCACCCCGGTCAACAAGTCATAAACCGTGGGCCGGCCTTCAGGGTCCTTGTACGTGGTGATGTACCCGGCGGGCTTGTTCAGCAGCAGGTAGCGGAACTTCTTCTTCTCAAGCGGCCGGTTGTCGAGCTCCACCTTGTCGCGTTCGGGGTGCACCCAGAAGTCCGGCTGCTGGATCACCTTCCCGTTCACCTTCACGCGATTCGCCCGGATCCACGCTGCCGCGTCGGTCCGCGATCCCAGACCCATTTTGGAGATCACGCGGTCGAGCGTCTTTGGCGGAACGGGCTTGGATTTCATGCTCACTAAAGACGGTCTCAGAATGCGTGCCGGAGATCAAGTACGGATTCCCTTGCCCCACTTGCAAATCTGGAACAATCTCTGTCAACTGATTGATTTAAGGTGAGTTCGAAATGCAGATCACTTTTGATGCATTGCGCAATATTTTAAAGTCTTTGATTCGGCAGAAGATCCTACCCATACCACTACCACTGGAAATCCCGCAAACGCAAGAGATCTACCCACCTTAACGATTGATAAAGAAGGGTTTAGATTTCCAAATACAAAAACAACCTTTCGCCCTAATCCTGATCTTTTTGCTCGCCCAGCATGACGCCGCGCTCCCGCAGGTGACCCAGTAAAGTCGGCTCGTCGACGAACAGCTCCGCCTGCAAGCCATGCCCCAGCGCCGCCTCGATGTTGGCGGCCAAGTCATCGGTGAAGAAGCATTCGTGCGCCGCACACCGCGCCGCCTTGATCGCCGCCTGATAGATCCCCGCGTCCGGCTTCATCGACTGCACTTCGTAAGAAAGCACGTACTCGTCAAACAGCTCAACGATCGGATAGTGACGCCGGATGAAGCGGAAGTGCAAGTCATTGGTGTTGGATAGCAGCACCAAACGGTAGCGTTGCTTCAACCGGATCAGGGTCTCGGCGTCTACCAAAGTGGGCTCGGCGAAGATGCTGCTCCACAGGTTCATGAAATGCGTTTCGTCGAAGCTCTTCTCGAAAAGTTCCTCCATCGCTTGCTGGAACTTGGGCGTGGAAAGCTCACCGGCTTCATAAGCCCGGTAATGGTCGACCGACGCCATGCGGCGGCGTATCTCGTCCGGGGGGTGTCCGGTGGCTTCGCTCCAGGCCAAAGCACCGGCGGGAAAATCGAGCGGCACAATCACGTTGCCGAGGTCGAAAATGATAGTTTTGAGCATGAACACTTCAGTGTATCTGGGCGACCTGGCCCGGGTGATGCTAAAGGCGGGGACGCTCACCTTCGGCGGCGGCAACCCCACCACCGCCGCCTTGCAGCGCGAGATGGTGGAAGAGCGCCACTGGCTCTCGGGCACGGACTTCGCCCTCGCCTACACCCTCAGCCGCATCACGCCCGGAACGAACCTGTTCGCCTGCTGCTCCGCCCTCGGCTACCTGTTACGCGGCTGGCCGGGCGCCCTCACTTGCCTGCTCATCGCCTCCGTGCCTAGTTCCCTCATCACCGCTCTGCTGACGCTCGGCATGGACCGGCTACTCGCCTGGCCCGCCGCCGTCGCCATGATGCACGGCGCCATCGCCGTCGCCGTCGGACTCAGCTTCGGCAGCCTCTGGACCCTCGCCGCCCCCTACCTCCAGCAGGGCGCCATCGTCCGCGGAGTCGCCCTGATCGCCCTCGGCTTCGGCCTTGGCTATGTCGTCTCGCCCATCTGGGTGCTCGCCGCCTGCGCCGCCGCTGGCTACTTCTGGAGCCAGGCATGACCGAGTTCCTCCTGCTCTACCTGGTCTTCCTCAAAGCGACACTGAGTTCCTTCAGCGGCATGACCGCCCTGCCCATCCTGCGCGAAGAGCTCGTTACCACCCACCGTCTTACGGACCGTCAGTTGAACACCGCTATCGTCGTTGGCCGCCTCACCCCGGGGCCGAAGGGCGGCTACATCGTCAGCGTCGGGCAAACCATCGGCGGCTGGCGGGGGGCGACGGCCGCCTGGCTCGCCATGGTGACACCGGCCCTGCTGGTGCTGCCGCTGCTCTATTGGCTCGGCCGACACGCCAAAACGCCAGCCGTAAAGCGCTCGCTCGATGCCGTGATGCTGGGCAGCGCCGGCCTCTCGCTCACCGCCGTCCTGCCCCTCGCCCGCGACGCCATCGACGGTCCCCTGCCGGTGTTCCTGATCGCCGCCGCCACCCTGCTCTTCATCCGCTCCAAGGTCGAAACCGTCTGGCTAATATTGGCCGGCGGCGTGCTGATGTTGGGAGTGAAGATGCTAAACTAACCCATGTCAGGCCCCGGGCTTCGTGCAATGGTCTGCCTGCGAACCCCGCCAGGTCCGGAAGGAAGCAACGGTAGTGGGTTCGGCTGTGTGCCGCGGATCAC
>JBBQQS010000029.1:0-19815 GCA_038215525.1 Bryobacterales bacterium | reverse complement strand
GCCGGGGGTGTGCGGCGGATTCACGTCTTTCTCGGCGTTTGGGCTTGAGACCTATGGGCTGTGGCGAGGCGCGGCGGGGGATAAAGCTTTGGCTTATGTGGCATTTTCGGTGGTTCTTTGCCTCCTAGCGGTGTGGGGCGGCATCTCATTGGGGGAGCGGTTGACAGGGAATTCATCGAATTGAAATGCCCTTGCTTTGGGCCGCAATGTAGAATAAGGATAACGCCCTCGTGAAACGGCCCCTGTCTTGCCGGTACACGCAATCTTTTTTGACTTCAGGAGCTTACTTTCATGACCCACGCTTTCCGTGTGTTGACTCTCGGGACGATGTTAACGGCCTTCGGATGGGCCCAGGCTGACGGCAACAAGGCGCAGATCGCGGGTACCGTAATGGATCCGAATCAGGCCGCCGTGGTGGGCGCCAAGGTTTCGGTGCGTAACACGGGTACCGGGCTGCTGCGTGAACTAAAGACGAACGACGCCGGCTTTTATCGCGCGGTGCTTCTCGATCCCGGCACTTACGATGTCACCGTGGATGCGGCTGGCTTTGCGCAATCGAAGCTGTCGGGCATCGTGCTGACGGTAGGTTCGGCACCGACGTTGAATGTGACGGTGTCGGTGCAGGCGGTGGCCACCAGCGTGGACGTTGGCGAGACGCTGATCAATCTGGAGACTTCTACCGCGTCGGTGACGGCGAACTCGACGGCGATCACCAATCTGCCGATTAACGGCCGCCGCTTTCAGGATTTTGCCACTTTGACGCCGATGGCGCAGGTGGATTCGCAAACGCGTGGGCAGATTTCTTTTGCCGGCCAACGCGGCATTTACTCGAATGTGATGCTGGACGGCGCGGACTATAATCAGCCTTTCTTTGGCGGCATTCGCGGCGGCGAGCGCTCGGGCAGCGTGATTACGGTGCCGCAGAGCGCGATTCAAGAGTTTCAGGTGGTGGCGACGGGCTACACGGCGGAGTACGGCCGGTCGACGGGCGGCATTATGAACACGATCACCAAAAGCGGCACCAATGCCGTGCATGGCGAGGGATTTTGGCAGATTCGTCCGCGTGATTTGAGCAAGAATAACCCCGTGCCCCTGTTGCCCCCTGGCCAGACTCAGGAAATCTTTGTGGCGCCCGCGGAGACTTTGCAGCAGTACGGCGGCGGCATCGGCGGGCCGATTAAGAAGGATCGTTTGTTCTACTTTGCTGCCGTTGAGACGCAAAGCGCTAACACGCCGCGCCAAGTGGTATTTCCGCAGTTGGCAAATGCGACGTTAAACGCTGACACTGCGTCAGCGCTGGCGTTCTACCGGGGTCTGGAAGGTCCGTTTGAGCAGACCAATCGCGCGACCGCGCTGACGACGAAGGGCGACTATCAATTCGCCAATGGCGACCGGCTGACGCTGCGCTATAACTACTCGCGGTCAAACGAAGTGAACGCGGTGACAGTGGGCGGGGCGATCAATCCCTTTACGAATAATGCGGTCTCGAACGAAGGCATCGAAAAAGATTTCATCCACAACGGCTTTGTGCAGTACACGAAGCTGATCAGCGCGAACATTGTGAATGATTTCCGGTTCACGGGTTCGGCGGAAGAGCGGCCGCGCATTGCGAACTCTTTGACGCCGACCTTAAACACCATCGTCGGCGCCGCCGGCACGCGCAGCTTTCTGCCGACGGTGCAGAACGACAGCCGCTATCAGGTGACTGATTCGATCAGTATGACCAAGGGCAAGCATACGCTGAAGATTGGCTTTGACATTAACCAAATTCGGGCGGCGCAGTTCTTCGCCTTTAACCAATTTGGCGCCTTCAATGTGACGGGTGCGAATATCAACGCGGTGCTGGCGCATATCGGCGGGACGGGCGCGAACGGCGTGAATCGGTTCGATGCCCTAACGACCGGGACGACGGCGCCCGCTACGTTCACCACCTACACGCGGCAGATTGGCAATGGCTTGGCCGACTTCGGCGTGAAGCAATATGCGATCTTCGTACAGGATAGCTTCAAGGCAACCCGTAAGTTGACCCTCGACCTGGGCTTCCGTTGGGAAGGTCAGGACAACCCCGCCCCGGTGGCCGACAACGCGACGGTGCTGGCGCGGATCAATGGGGTGCGCTTCCCGAATGGCGGCACGCCGAATTTGGGCAGTATCAAGGATTCGATGAAGCAATTTATGCCGCGCTTTGGTTTCGCCTATGCGCCGATCACGAACTCACGTCGCTTGGTGATCCGCGGCTTTACCGGCATCTTCTACGCGGCGACTCCGCTGTTGAGCTTCTCCGGCCCCTACAACAACTTCCGGGCGATCCCGGGTGACGTGTCGAGCTCGGTGGGCGGCGGAACCAATACGCTCTCGGTTTTTGAAGCCTTCCGGCAGGCGGGTGTGAATTTGAATAGCGCTTCTCTCGGTTCGCTGCCCATCATTCCCCTGGACGTGGTGCAGCGGGCGGCGGCGATCGCCTTGGGTGGTACGGCGCGTGACCCGTTTGTGGGTGCTAACTTCACCGGCCTGGCTCCCAACTTCGAGAATCCGCGGGCGGCGCAAGCGGGCATCGGCTTTGAAAGCGAGCTGTTTAAGAACTTCGTAGCCGGCGTGCAGTTCAACTACGTGAACACCGTACACCTGATCCGCAACCGCGATTGGAACATCTTCGCCCCCACGTTGCGTGCCGGCGACCAATCGCTGCGCCCACGCTTTGTCACGGGTAGTGGCCGTCCGGTGCCGACGGTGGGCACGCTAACGATGCGCGAAAGCTCGGCCCGCAGCATGTACCGCGCTACGACGGTGCAGGCGCAGTACCGCCGCAGCAAGCTCCAGTTCCAGGCCTTTTACACGGCGGCCTATAACTTTTCCGACGACGACAATGAACGCGACACTGGTTTTAGCACGGCCAATGGCTATCAGGACGCCTTCAACTTCCGGCAGGATTATGGCAATTCCGCGATCGACATCCGGCATCAGTTTACGACGAATGCGACTTACAGTCTGCCCTTCGGGATTGACCTGGGCGGTATCTTCCGAGGTCGTACCGGCTTACCGATCAATGCTCGCGTGGGCACCGATGTGAACGGCGACGGCATCAATTCGGACCGTCCATTCCAGGGCCCGGGGCGGATCTTCCAACGAAACTTCTTCCGCAATCGTGGCACCACGCAAATGGACTTACGGGTGATGAAGAGCTTCACTTTCCGCGACCGCTTGAAGCTGCAGGCTTCGATGGAGTTTTTCAACCTGTTCAACGCCGACAACGTGGTGTTCGGCTCCAACGCGTTGATCTACGGCGAGGGCTTCGGCGCTGCCGGCCCAATACCGATCGACGCGCGCTTCATGCGTTTGCGCAATCCGGCCAATGGCAATTACGACCGCAACAACCAGCAAATAGGCAATCCGCTGCAGGTGCAGTTCGGTGTGCGGGCCTTCTTCTAAAGGGCCGCCCCGGTGAGCACGAGACTTGGGAAACTCCCAAGTAGTAGTCTCTATGTTCAATCGCATCACTTACAACCCGCAGATTCTTGCTGGAAGGGCGTGCATTCGCGACATGCGGATGAGCGTGGCACAGGTGGTGAATTTGGTGGCTCACGGCATGAGCCCAGCTGAAATCATCTGCGAGTATCCCGAGTTGGAAGCAGAAGATATTCAGCAGGCTCTTGAATACGCGGCTGCGATGGTGAATGAAGAGATCCACCTTTTCGCTTTCCCAGCGGCGTGAGGTTCCTCGCGGACATGGGCGTATCGATGAGGACCGTGCTGGTTCTGCGCGATGCGGGCCACGATACGGTTCATCTCCGCGACCTGAACATGATTCAGCTTCCCGATCCGAAGATTGTGGAACTTGCCGCTGCTCAAAATCGCGTAGTTCTGACAGTCGAGGCCTTGGGCACAGGGGCATTGGTAGTCGTGGAGAACGATGGGTATCGAATTCGCCGGTTGCCGATCCAGCCTCCCCGCGGAATCATCTAAGATAAAGAGAACGTGACCGCTCCCAGCGCCCTCTTCACCCTCCTCGGACAAGCCCGTCGGCGTACGCTTACCGGCCTGCTGTTTGAGCACCTCAGCTTCGCCATAGCGATCGCTTTTGGGGCGGGGATTTTGCTGGTATTACTGGGCACGCAGATCTTCAACTGGTATTGGCCCGTGCTGCTGTTTGCCGTTGCGCTCGGCTATGGCTACTATCGCTTCCGTCAGCAGATTCCCTCGAACTACGCCTTGGCCCGCCAGCTCGATGAGCGCTTAGCCTTGCCCGACACCTTGTCCACCGCTTTTTACTTCACTGACTCCAATGGACCTGGCCACGAAGGGGCCCGCCAGTGGGTACAGGCGAAGGCCGAAACCACGGCCCAAGGCGTCGATGCTCAGTCTACGTTGCCCTTCACGGTGAAGCGCGTCAGCTACGTGGCGGCGGCGATCTTCGCGGTCTTTGTGGGGCTGGTGGGCGTACGCTATGGTTTCTCCCAACGGCTGGACCTCGCCTCACCGATGGTGCCGGGCCTCGTCGACCTTTTCGGCTCCGGCAATACGCAGGTCGCCGAATTGCGGAAGAACCTGCCCGGCCAGCCGCCGCCCAACAATCCGCCGCAGCCGCAGATGCCCAATTCTGGCGAGGATCCGAAGGATCAGGCCGAGGCCCAGGGCGAAGCGCCCAAGGACGTGCTGAAGACCATTGGCGTGCCGGAGGTGGATAACCAGGGCGCGGAGCCGTTTAAGGGCGAGAAGGGTCCGGAGGAAGCGGAAGGGCCGGGCGAGGGCGAGAAAGGGTCACCGGGCGAACAGAAAGAGGGTGGCGCGAGCAATAAGGAAGGCGGCGCCAACGAGAGCAAGCAGGAAGGCAATCAGAAGAACGAGTCGAAGGCCGACGCCAAGAATCAGAATGGCGGCGAGCCCAACAGCATGATGGACAAAATGCGCGATGCTTTCCAGAATCTGATGAACAAGATGAAGAGCCAGCCCAAGGGCGGGGAACAGCAAGCGAAGAACGGCAAGAAGGATGGCCCGGGCGAAGGCGAAGGCAAGCAGGGCAATAAGGAAGGCCAGAAGGGCGCGCAGAATCAGCAGGGTAAGCCCAACGATCAGCAGGCGCAGGCCGATCAGGCCGCTGAGCAACAGGGTGAAGGCGAAGGCAAGCAGCAGACGGCAAAGGGCAAAGGCGGCAGCGACTCCAAGGACGCGCAACAGAACACCGACCCTAAGAGCGGCACCGGCCAGCAGGACGGCCAGAAGGACGTGAAGCTTGCCGCCCAGCAGGAAGCCATGGGCAAGCTATCGGAGATTATCGGCAAACGCGCCGAGAAGCAGACCGGCGAGGTGATGGTGGAAGTGAACTCGTCGAAGTCGCAGCAGTTGCGCACGGCTTACTCTTCAAAGACCGGCATTTACTCGAATTCGGGCGGCGAAATTCACCGCGACGAAGTGCCGTTGCTGTATCAGGACTACGTGCAGAATTATTTTGAGCAGGTGCGCCGTCCCGCCGCGGCACCAGCGCCTGCCCCTCCTAAAACTAAGTAAGTTTCTTTTTGAAAGGATCGCCGTACCCGTGGCATTTCCCGGGCATGGAGGTCCGATGAAGACTCAATATTCTGGATGGGTGGCCATGGCTACCTTTTTGGCGCTGCCGATGGCCGCCGCGCCCGATGTTACCCCGGGGTCGCTGCATATGAACGGCGAACTCAACCAATTGTGCCCGTTGAAGCACACCGATGTGCAGGCCGAAATCAGCGGTTTTCTGGCCCGCGTGTCGGTGACGCAGGAATTCGTCAACCCCACTTCGCATGCCATTGAAGCGGTGTATAAGTTTCCGCTGCCCGGCGACGCGGCGGTGGATGGGATGGAGATGCGCATCGGAAAGCGCTTTGTGAAGGGCGTGGTGAAGCGCCGCGAAGAGGCAGAGAAGCTCTTTGACGATGCGAGACGGCGCGGGCAAACGGCGGCGCTGCTGAATCAGGAGCGGCCGAATATCTTCACCCAAGCGGTGACGAATATTGGCCCCGGCGAGCGCGTGCGGATTGTGATTCAGTATGTGGAAACCGTGAAGTATGAGGACGGACAATATGAATGGGTATTTCCGATGGTGGTGGGCCCGCGGTACATCCCTTCGTCGGTGCCTAACGGGGCGGACTTGAAGCCGAATCGCGCGCCGCAGGGTACCCGCGCCGGGCATGACATCAACGTCCGCGTGACGGTGGATGCGGGCTTGCCGTTGCGCGAACTTACTTCGGCCACGCACTTAGTGGATACCTTGCGGGGCGATGCATCGCACGCGCTGGTTTCGCTCAAGAATCAGCAGTCGATTCCGAATCAGGATTTTATTCTGCGCTACGCTGTGGCGGGCGACCGGATCGATGACGCCGTACTAACCCATCACAACGGCCGCGACGGCTTCTTTACTTTGATTCTGCAGCCGCCGGCGCGCGTACAACCTGCGGAAGTAACTCCGAAGGAAATTGTGTTTGTTATCGATACGTCAGGCTCGATGATGGGCTTTCCGCTCGAGAAGATCAAGGAGGTGATGCGTTTCACCTTCGACGGACTGAATCCGCGGGATCGCTTCAATGTCATCACCTTCAGCGGCGACCAGCACATACTCTTCCCTGCGCCCGTCGCCGCCACGCCCGCCAACATTACCGCGGCTTGGGAGTTTGTGCGGCATCGCCAGGGCTCCGGCGGTACGGAGATGCTGCCGGCGATCCGGACGGCTTTGAAGAGTTCCGGCTCGAAGGATCATGTACGGGTGGTCTGTTTCATGACCGACGGCGAAGTGGGCAACGACCTCGAGATTCTGGCTGAGATTCAGCGTCACCCCGAGGCCCGCGTCTTTGCCTTTGGCATCGGTAGCTCCACGAATCGCTTCCTGCTCGACGGCATGGCGCGCCATGGCCGCGGCGAGGTGGAATATGTGGGCCTGAGTAGCGAAGCCTCCGCGGCGGCGAGACGATTCTATGAACGAGTGCGCACGCCTTTACTTACCGATGTGAGTTTCGAAGTAAGCGGCGTGCCAGTGGCGGAGACTTACCCGCGGCGCTTGCCGGACTTATTTAGTGCGAAGCCGGTAGTGGTGGTGGGCCGTTACAACAAGGCTGGCCGGGGAATCGTGCGCGTGCGTGGCATGGCGGCGGGCACGCCTTGGTCGCGCGAAATTGCGGTCGACTTTCCGGCCCAGGAAAGTAAGCACGATGTGCTGGCCTCTTTGTGGGCGCGCCGAAAGATCGATGACTTGATGAATCGCGACTTAGTGGGCGTGCAGCGCGGGACGCTCGACGGCCAAACGAAGGAAGCGATCACGCAACTGGGGTTGACTTACAAGTTAATGACGCAATACACGTCGTTCATTGCGGTCGACGAAAAAGTCGTGTATCAGGGTGGGCAGCCACATCGCATCGAAGTGCCGGTGGAGATGCCCGCTGGCGTGAGTTACTCGGGTATGCAAGCGAAGGCTTCGATGGCGATGGGTGCGATGGCGCCTCTAGTCTCGATGGATGCGGCGACCGATCGGGCGCGGGTCGAGCGGGAGGTCGATAATCTAGTCCGGCCGGCGCCGAGAGCGGCTTCCGTGGCTCTGGTTTCGGAGCCGGCGCACTTGAACAAACTTGACCCGGCCTTGCAGGCGATAGGCGCTGGGCAGACCATCAAGGTGGAGATTTGGCTGACGGCGTCGAATCCGGCACTGCTCACCAAGCTGAAGCAACTCGGCTTTGTACTGGCGAATTCCGAAAATGGTCAGCGTTTGATTGGCACCGTGCCGAGTGGACAACTGCGGGCGATTGCCGAAATCGAGGAGGTGCGGCTGATTAAGGGGGTGCGTTGAGTAGTATGTTCAAGGACGGGCCCCCTAACCAAGCTACCGGGGCCTGTCCTACAGTTTTCGGCCGCGATGGAGGGCTAGGGCGCCGCAGGCGAAGCGCTCATAGGTTACTTCTTGAAATCCGGCGGCGCGCATGCGGTCGGCTAACTCCGGCGCACCGGGGAACTTACTCACTGAAGCCGGCAAGTAGGTATAGGCGTCGCGGGCACCGGTGATCCAACCCGCTACCACCGGCAGCACACAATGAAAGTAGAATTCGTAACCAGCGCGCAAAACCGGATTCGGCATCGTAGAAAACTCGAGGATGGCCAGCGTTCCGCCGGGCTTCAACACGCGCCATACTTCCCGCAAGCCGGATTCGTAATTCGCCAGGTTACGAAAGCCAAAGGCCACCGTGACTAAGTCAAAACTGGACGCGGCCAAGGGTAAGTTGAGGGCATCGGCTTCGAAGACCGGGGTGAGTCCTTTTTGGGCGGCGTGCTGGAGCATGGGATGACAGAAGTCCGAGCCGATCACTTGGGCGGGGCCGCGGCGGCGAAGGGCCAGACCGAGGTCGCCGGTGCCGCAGCAGAGGTCTAGGACGCGAGCCTGCGGATTGCGCAGGATTGGCTCGAGTCGCTGGGCCGTGACGCGACGCCACCAGACGTCGAGGCTAAAGGAAGTGAGCCGATTTACCGTGTCGTAGCGGCCGGCCACGCGGCCGAACATGTCCCGAACCCAGCGTGACGCCTCGCGCTCATCATCGCCGACGAGCGGACGGCTGCCGACAGTCTTCATAAAGAGGCTTCAATCGCGGCGCGGATGGCATCGTCGGGCACATTCTTCCGGATGGTCGTCGCGCCGATCTTCGTGGGCAATACAAAATGCACCTCGCCGCCGACGGTCTTCTTATCGCTGATTAAACGGGCCATTAGCGCATCGGAAGTAATGCCGTCGAGGCTCGGAATGGCGCCGTAGCTCTCGATGGCTTCAAGAATCCGCGTGCCGGTTTCGGGTTCGAGCGTCGACAGCCGCACCGCCAAATGAGTGGCCGCGCGCATGCCGAAGGCGACCGCCTCGCCGTGCAGCAGCAGCTTGTATTGCGTTTCTGCCTCCAGCGCATGGCCGATGGTGTGGCCAAAGTTCAAGATTCGCCGCAAGTCGCCCTCTTTTTCATCCGCCGATACCACTTCACATTTGATGCGGACACTATCGGCAATGGCTTGATCAAAATACGGCGCCTGCTGGCCCAGAATCTGGAGCGGGTGTTGCTCCATCATGGTGAAGAGTTCGGCGCTGCGAATCACGCCGTGCTTCAGCACTTCGTAAAGCCCGGCGCGCACTTCGCGCACCGCCAGGGTGCCCAGCACGTCTGGATCGATGATGACGGCGATCGGCTGATGAAAGGAGCCCACGAGGTTCTTACCACCCACCAGGTTGACGCCAGTCTTGCCGCCCACCGCCGCGTCCACTTGGGCGAGTAGGGTGGTGGGCACTTGAATCACCGGCACAGCGCGCATGAACACCGCGGCGGCAAAACCCGCGACATCGGTAACGATGCCGCCACCGAAGCCGATCACCACCGAGGAGCGATCGCCGCCGTCGGCCACCATCTGGTCAGTCAGCGCCTCCACTTCTGACAGTCGCTTGCGCGATTCGCCGCCCGGAAAGTGCAGCACTTTCACGCGATCGCCGAAGGCAGCGAGGGCTGGCGCCAATCGGTGCCCGTGCATCTGCCACACCATCTCCTCAGTAATCACGAAAACACGGTGCGCCTTGCGAGGAATTAATTCCGGCAGGCTCTGCTCAATACTGCCGCGTTTCACCACTACCGGGTAGCGAACCTGCGACGTTTCCACAAAAAATTCACCAAGCACCTTTCCATTGTGACATTGTGCGCATAAGATACTGTCCAGAGTATTGGCACTCTAAGTAGGGCACCGAGAAGAAAGAGAGAAGAGAGATTGTATGATTTCAGATTTTAAGGCCTTCATCCTTAGGGGGAACGTCATGGATCTCGCCGTCGGCGTGATCATTGGTGCCGCCTTTGGCAAGATCGTCGATTCGTTGGTGGGCGACCTCATTATGCCGATTGTTGCCAAGGTAACCGGCGGTGGTGTCGATTTCTCGAACCTGTTCACCGCGATGGACGGGAAGGCGTATGCCACTCTGGCCGATGCCAAAAAGGCGACGGCCGTGTTGGCTTACGGCAACTTCGTTACGATCGTGATCAACTTCCTGATCCTGGCTTTTGTTATCTTCCTGATGGTGAAACAGGTGAGTGCGATGTTACCGCCGCCTCCCCCCGCGCCTCCTGCTGGTCCGTCGAACGAGGAAGTGCTCCTCACCCAGATTCGCGACTTGCTTAAGCGTTAAGACGCTGAAACCGGTGGGCTGCCGTTTTCACAGTGCTAAACTGAGGGCGGTAGTCCACTGACAATGAAAGAACGAATCCGCTCCACCACCATTCTGTGCGTGCGCCGGGAGGGCAAAGTGGTGATCGCGGGCGATGGCCAAGTCACCTTTGGCCAGGAAGTGCTGAAAGCTTCCGCCCGGAAGCTGCGCCGTCTCTACAAAGACAAGATCGTCGCCGGGTTTGCCGGCTCCACCGCCGATGCCTTCGCCTTATTTTCGCGTTTCGAAACCAAGCTTGAGCAACACAACGGCAACTTGCAGCGTTCGGTGATTGAACTGGCCAAGGATTGGCGGACGGACCGGGCGTTGCGCCATCTCGAAGCGCTGCTGATTGTGGCCGACGAAAAACACACCTACATCGTGAGCGGCAACGGCGATGTGATCGATCCGGATGAGAACATCGCGGCCATTGGTTCCGGTGCCTCCTTCGCCAAGGCGGCAGCGCTGGCGCTGATCGAAAATACGCCTTTCACCGCCCGGGAGATTGTCGAGAAGGCCATGAAGATCGCCGGCGACATCTGCATTTATACCAATCACCATATTGTGTTTGAGGAGCTTGGCTAAGTGGTGATCTATTTACCCCAACCTACCGACGATGATTCCGCGATTCTGGACGAACTAACTCCACGCGAGATTGTGCATGAGTTGGATAAGTATGTCGTCGGCCAAGCCGATGCTAAGAAGGCGATTGCCATTGCCCTCCGCAACCGGGTGCGCCGCCAGAAGCTATCGCCGGAGATGGCCGAAGAGGTGATGCCCAAGAATATCCTCATGATTGGGCCCACGGGCGTCGGTAAGACGGAGTTGGCCCGGCGTTTGGCGAAACTGGCGAATTCGCCTTTCCTCAAAGTAGAAGCGAGTAAGTTCACCGAAGTGGGCTACGTTGGCCGCGATGTCGAGAGTATGATTCGCGACCTGGTGGAGATCGCCATCGACATGGTGCGCGAGGAGAAGCTGGACGAGGTATCCGATAAGGCCGAGGCCGCCGCCGAGGATTTATTGCTCGATTTACTGTTACCGCCCGTTGAAGGCGACGACATGGCCGCCGCGGAGCGCTCGCGCGAAAAGATGCGTGATCGGCTGCGGGCCGGTAAGTTAGACGAAAAGAGTGTCGAGCTCGACGTAAAAGAGCGCGGGCCGCGCATGGAGTTTGGCGGCAGCATGGGAAACGAGGATATGGATGTCAACTTTAAGGACATCCTGGCCAGCATGTTTGCGCCCAAGTCCCGGAAGCGGAAAATGCGTGTCGTCGATGCTTTCGATTACTTAGTGCAGGAAGAAGAGGAGAAACTCCTCGACATGGACCATGTCACGCGTATTGCCACCGAAAGGGTGGAGCGCAACGGCATGATCTTCCTGGACGAGATCGATAAGATCGCCGGCCGCGAGGGTGGCAGTGGGCCGGATATCAGCCGCGAGGGCGTGCAGCGCGACATCCTGCCGATTGTCGAAGGCACCACCGTAAATACTCGTTATGGCTTTGTTCGAACGGACCATATCTTATTCATCGCCGCCGGCGCCTTCCATGTTTCCAAGCCCAGTGACCTGATTCCGGAATTACAGGGTCGCTTCCCGATTCGTGTGGAACTGAAGTCGCTTACCGAGGCCGACTTTATCCGCATCTTGAAAGAACCCAAGAACGCCCTCATCAAACAGTATGTGGCGTTGATGGAGACCGAAGGCGTGAAGCTGAACTTTACTCCTGACGCGATCGAAGCTTTGGCTCATTTGGCCGCCCAGGTGAATGAGACCAACGAAAATATTGGCGCGCGGCGCTTGCATACCATCCTCGAAAAAGTGCTCGAGGAGATTTCTTTTGAGGGGCCGGACCTCAAAAAGAAGAACGTCAAAATCGATGGCGATTATGTGCGGAAGGCGCTTACCGACATCGTTCAGGATCAGGACCTGAGCCGTTATATTCTATGAGGCTTTTCGCGACGGCGGTGTTATTCCTAGATTTAGCCGGCTGCGGCTACGTGGGCGATCCGCAGCCGCCTGCGTTCCATATTCCCAAGCCGGTGCTCGACTTACAGGTAGTGGAGCGCGGCAGTAAGTTGCAAGTCACCTTCACCATGCCTGCCGCGACCGGCGAAGGTTTACCGGTGCGCGAAGCCGGGCAAATCGACTTACGCATTGGACCGGCCCCGGCGCCACCCTTCAACCTCAAGGCTTGGCTCGCCGGGACGAAGAGTATTTTTGTGGAGTGGCCGGCTATCTCTCCCGTGACGGCCCAAACGGTGACGCAGAGCTTCGATGCTTTGCCTTGGGCTGGCAAGGACGTGATTATCGGCGTGCGCCTCACGAGCCCCACGGGCCGGCCGAGTGCGATGTCGAATCTAGTGGCGGCGAGTGTGATTCCGCCGCTCACTTCGCCGGCCGGTTTTGCGGCTGAATCCCGGGCCGATGGCGTCTTTCTGCGTTGGAATGCTCCCGCCCAGCCCGGCACGGCCTATCGAATTACCCGCCAAATCGGCGACGGTGTGCCGCAGACCATCGCCGACTTACCCGAGACTCAGTATCTCGACTTAGTTACGGCGTTTGGTCCCACTTACCGCTACACCATCCAAAGTTACGTCAAGGCCGGCGATATTAACGCGTTAAGCGAGCCTTCGCCGGAGTTCCGCATTCCCCACATTGATCGCTTTGCGCCCGCCGTGCCCACCGGCTTGAACGCACTCGCCGGCGCCACGGCGATTGAAATGGGCTGGGACCGCAATACCGACGCGGACCTCGCCGGCTACCGGATTTATCGAGCCGCGGGCGATGGCGAGTTTGTCCGTTTGCCGGGAGAGATTGAACCGCCGTCGTTCCGCGACACGACCGTGAAGTCCGGCCAGCGCTATCGTTACGTAATTACCGCCGTCGATCGCCTCCGCAATGAAAGCGGCCGCTCGGAACCCGCGGAAGCCGAAGCTCCTTAACCACTCTTTGAAAGGCCCTATGTCCTCTACTAGTTCTCCGGCGCGCGACGTCGAAGTCGCCCAGCTCTCGAATGGCATTCGAGTCATCACTGAGAAAATGCCCCATGTCCGCAGTATCGCCGTCGGTGTTTGGATCGGCACCGGCTCCCGGACGGAACACCCGAAGGAAATCGGCATCAGTCATTTTCTGGAACATATGCTCTTTAAGGGAACCCACACGCGTACCGCCGAAGGGATCGCCCGCGAAGTAGATTCGATTGGCGGTAATCTCGATGCTTTTACGGGTAAAGAACTGGTGGGCTTCAATATCAAAGTGCTTGACGAGCACTTACCTATCGCCGCCGACATTCTGTCCGACTTAGTGCTCCATCCGCGTTTTGACCCCGCCGATCTCGAGAAAGAGAAAGGCGTCATTCTCGAAGAGCTGAAGATGGAGCTGGATAACCCCGAGTATGTGGTGCACGAGTTATTCACCACTCGTTTCTGGCCGGATCATCCATTGTCCAAATCCATTCTTGGTTCCAAGAAAACCATCTCCGGCTTTACGCGTGATCAGTTGGCCAAGTACCACGCTTCGATCTATGTGCCGAAGAACCTGATGATTACCGCGGCCGGTAACCTGGATCACGCCCGCTTAGTCGACTTAGCCGAGCGCCATTTCGCCGGAGTAAAGGGCGACTTACCCGTGCTCCCCGATCCGCCGGCCGTCACCGGCGCCGAAATCACGGTAAAGAAAAAGCGATTGCAGCAAGCCTTGGTCTGCTTGGGCGTTCCGGCTTTGCCGATTGCCCATCCACGCCGTTACGCCTGGTTTGTGCTCAATACCTTAATGGGCGCGGGCATGAGCTCACGGCTTTTCCAAAGTATTCGCGAACGGCAGGGCTTGGCTTACTCCGTATTTTCGGAGCTCAACTTGTATCGCGATACCGGCTGTTTCGGCGTCTATGCGGGCACGGCCGCGAACACGGTGGACAAAGTGATTGCTTCGGTGATTGAAGAGTTCAGTCAGTTGAAGGCGGAGGGAATTCCGGCGGAAGAACTAAGGCGAGCCAAGGATCACATGAAGGGTTCGCTGATGCTGAGCCTGGAATCGACCGGTTCGCGCATGTCGAACCTGGCGCGGCAGTTCATGTACTTTGACCATTTCTACACCCTGGACGACATGGCCCGCCTGACGGAAGCCGTAACCGCCGAGGAAGTGCTGGCCGTGGCCGAAGAGTCCTTCCGGCCGGAGCGTTTGGCGGTGACGGTACTCGGCCCGCTCGATTCTGTGGTGGCGGAGCGCGAGTTACTAGCCGGTTGATCTCCCTGCCGCGAAGTCGGGCCGTCGAGCTGAAATAGTTGAGAGTAGAGTCCCCAGTCCTGATATCTTGAAGGCGTTGCTTCGTTTTCTGAGTATTGCCGCCCTGTGCGCTGCCGGCCTGATGGCCTTGGACGTGAAGAGCCTCACGCCCGAAGGCTACGTTTCCGATTTTGCCCGCGTCATTGACGCCGACACCAAGGCGCGGATCGAAGACTACTGCCGGCGGGTAAAGGAAGCGACGAAGGCGGAGATCGCTATCGTCACCATCCGCCAATTGGACGACGAGCAGATCGCCGATGTGGCCAACACGCTCTATCGCCAGTGGGGCATCGGCGGCAAAGCCACCAACGAGGGCGTGCTGTTCCTCATTTCGATGAACGAACGCCGCACGCGCCTGGAAGTAGGTTACGGCCTGGAAGCGGTGATTCCGGACGGCTTTTTGGGCGGGTTGCTCCGCGAAATCCGCCCAGCCATGAGGGAAAAGCGCTACGGCGAGGCGATGGCCGGCGTGGCGCAGATCCTGGGGTCGCGCATCGCGCAGTCGAAGGGCGTCACCATTCCGGACACGCTCAGCCGACGCCGGCGCGCGGAGCCTCAGAGCTTGCCTTGGCCGCTGATTATCTTAGGCATTTTCATCGCCCTGATGGTGCTCAGTTCGATGGGCGGCGGCGGCGGCGGGATGGGGATGCTGTTGCCGATCCTTTTCTCGGGTGGTTTTGGCGGCCGGGGTTCTGGCGGCGGTGGCTTCGGTGGCTACGATTCTGGCGGCTCCGGGGGCGGTGGGTTCGGTGGCTTTGGGGGAGGAGACTCCGGAGGCGGCGGCGCCTCTGGCGATTGGTAAAGGAATATGGACAAGCTCTTACAGGACTTAGTAGAACGCTTGCGGAAGGCCTTCGGGCCGGGCCTCGAATCGGCGGTGCTGTATGGCTCGGCGGCCAGCGGCGAGTTGCATCACCATTTTTCCGATCTCAACGTACTCTGCGTGCTCACCCAGATCACGCCGGTCGAGCTAGCCGCCGCCGAGCCCATCTTCCGCTGGTGGCGCGACAAGGGCAATCCTTCGCCGCTGCTGCTGACGAAGGCCGAACTTGGCACGTCGGTGGATTGCTTCCCGGTGGAGTTTCACGACATCAAGGTGCAGCATCGGCTGCTGCATGGCGCGGATTTGGTTACCAGCCTCGCGATCGACGACCGTTACTACCGCGCGCAAGTGGAGTATCAACTGCGCTCCAAACTGCTGCGCCTGCGTCAGAAAGCCGGCGGTGTGCTGTCCGATCGGCGTCTGTTGCTGCACCTAATGGCGGACTCGATGTCAACCTTCTGCGTCCTGGCCCGCCACGCGCTGATTCTCTCTGGCCAGCGGCCCGGTTGGCCGAAGCGCGAAGTGGTTGCCGCGGCCAAGACGGCTTTCGGGCTCGACGATGCACCCGTTTTGGCTCTGCTGGATCTAAGAGAAGAGAAGCGTAAGGAACGCGACATCGATCCGCACGCCATCTTCGGCGCCTACTTGGCGGCGATTGACCGTTTGGTGGCCGCGGTGGATCAAATCAGCCCCCGGCAAGACGAAAGTTAGTTACCATGAAACGTTTGGAGAAGCGAAAACTATGAAGATCGGTTTGATCATTGTTGGCGTGCTGGTCGTGCTCGCCTTGATTGTAGGCGGCCAAGCCGTCGGCGTTCGCAACGACCTTGTGACACAACGCGAGAGCATCAAAGGTGCCTGGGCGCAGGTAGACAACTCCCTGCAACGACGTGCTGACCTCTTGCCGAACCTCGTCAATACGGTGAAGGGATTTGCCAAACAGGAAGAGACGGTATTTGGCCAAATCGCTTCAGCGCGCGCGGCCATGGCCGGCGCGCGTACGCCGCAGGAACGCATCGCTGCTAACGATCAAGTAGGTTCGGCCTTAGGCCGCCTGCTGGTGGTGAGCGAAAATTATCCGCAGCTCAAGAGCAACGAGAACTTTCTCCGCCTGCAAGATGAGCTGAGCGGCACCGAAAATCGCATTGCCGTCGAACGCCGCAAGTACAACGAGGTGGTGCAGAAGTACAACACCTCCATCGCGTTGTTCCCCGCCAACATCTGGGCCGGCCTGTTTGGCTTCGCCCGCGAGGACGCTTACTTTAAGACCGAACCGGCCAAGCGCGCCGTCCCGGAAGTGAAATTCTAACGAAATATGCCGCAAACTTTTCCTAACTACATTGATGGTGAATGGGTCTCCGCTGGGCCCACGTTTGAAAATATCAACCCCGCCAATACGAAAGAGGTGGTCGGCCTGTTCGTGAAGGCCACCGCCTCGGACATGGCGCGCGCCGCCGATGCTGCGCAGGCTGCTTTGCCCGCTTGGGCCAACATGACGGCGCCCGCCCGAGGCGCGTTCCTGTTCAAAGTGGCGGATCTGCTCGATCAGCGCTTCGACGCGATCTCCGCCGAGATGACGCGCGAAGAGGGCAAGACGCTGCCCGAAGCCAAGGGCGAGGTGCGCCGGGCGATCAACATCCTGCGGTACTTCGGTGGCGAGGGGTCGCGCCAACCGGGCTTCCTAGTGCCATCGGAACGCGATCGCGTGCACATGTTCTCCATCCGCAAGCCGATCGGCGTGGTGGGCCTGATCACGCCGTGGAACTTCCCCATTGCCATCCCGGTGTGGAAGCTCGCGCCCGCCCTCATCGCCGGCAACACGGTGGTCATGAAGCCAGCCTCGGCCTCGCCGCTTTCTTCATGGCGCGTGATGGAGGCCTTCCACGATGCTGGTCTGCCCAAGGGCGTCTTCAACTTCGTTTGCGGCTCGGGAGCCGAACTAGGCGCGGCGCTGATCAATGCGGCGCCCGTCAAGGCCATCTCCTTCACCGGTTCGGTGGAAGTGGGCCAATGGGTGCATGCGGAAGCTTCGAAGCGCCGCCTGCGCATCCAGCTTGAGATGGGCGGCAAGAACCCGACCATCGTCTGCGCCGATGCCGACTTCAACTCGGCGGTCGAAAACGTGGTGAACGCCTCGTTCTTTTCGACGGGCCAGAAGTGTACCTCCACGTCGCGCGCCATTGTCGAAGAGGCGATCTACGACAAGTTCGTAGCCGCCGTGGTCGAGCGCACCAAGAAGCTGAAAGTCGGCGACGGCATGCAGCCCGGCATCGACATCGGCCCCGCCGTCGATGCCGGCCAGCTCCAAGTGGACCTCGACTATATCGAGATCGCCACCAAGGAATGCGGCCCTCCGCTCTGCGGCGGCAAGCGGCTCACCGGACCCGGCTTCGACGACGGCTTCTTCGTGGAGCCGACCGTATTCGCCGGAGTTACCGAGGACATGCGAATCGCACAGGAAGAGGTCTTCGGGCCGGTGTTAGCAATCATGAAGGCCAAGGACTTCCCCGATGCCCTCCGCATCGCCAACAATACGCCGTTCGGGCTTTCGGCGTCGGTGCAGACTACCAACCTTTCGCGCGCTTTTGAGGCCATCTACGGCATGGACGCGGGCTTGTTGACGGTGAACCTGCCCAGCGCGGGTGTCGAATACCAGCTGCCGTTCGGCGGCACCAAGGATTCGAGCTTCGGGCCGAAGGAGCAGGGCCCGGCGGCGCTCGAGTTCTACTCCGACTTTAAGACCATTTATCTGAAATACTAGAGTCTTCGCTTTTTTGCGTCCGGCCTTCGTCCGAAGGGCCGGACGTACCCCACATTTTGTAAAGGAACCAAGCTCATGAAGCTAGGACAAATCTTGCGCGACAACGCGATTATCGCGGCCGTCTTCGAAAACGGCAAATGCCGGCCCATCCCGGATTACACACTCTACGACCTCGTCATTCGCGCTGACGTCGAAAAGACCGATCTGTCGACCCTGGGCAACCGCTTGGCGACTTCGCATTGGGAAGAGTCCGAGCCGCTGATGCCGATCATCCCCAAGGAAGTGTGGGCCTGTGGCTGCACCTACGAGATGAGCGCCGCCTTCCGCGACGGCGAGCACGACACGCGCGAAGGCTTCTACCACTACGTATATCAGCCCGACAAGCGGCCCGAGGTGTTCTTCAAAGGTACGGCGCGCGTGTGCGTGGGCCCGAACCGGCCGATCGGCATCCGGCAGGACTCGAAGTTCACGGCACCCGAACCCGAACTGGCGGTTCTCTTGGGCGCCAAGGGCAAGGTCTACGGCTACTCGATCGCCAACGACGTTTCGGCCTGGGACATTGAGCGCGAGAATCCTCTGTATTTGCCGCAATCGAAGACCTACAACGGCTGCTGCTCCTTCGGCCCCGTGTGGGTGACGCCGGACGAAATCAAGGATCCCTATTCGCTCGACATGACGTGCATCATCCGCCGCGGCGATCGCGTTACGTTTGAGGGCTCGACGAACACCAGCAAACTGGGTCGCAAGATCGAGACGCTCGTCGAGTATCTCTTCCGTTCGAACAACGTCCCCAGCGGTTCGGTGCTGCTCACCGGTACCGGCATTATTGTTACGGAAGAAGTCGCACTTCAGCCGGGCGATGTGTGCGAGATCACCGTGCCGCAGATCGGGACCTTGTCGAATCCGGCGGTATCGGTCTAGTCGAGGGTGTCTTCGAGCGACGTGCTGCGCAGGAGACGGCGTGCCCAGCGGTCGAGTTGCTCGGCGGAGGCGCGGTGGACTTGGTCCTTGGCCCGCTCTGGAAGCGGGCCAAACTTTTCGCTGAGTAAAGTGAGCAGCTGCTCCTGACGCCCTTCTTGGCGCCCCTCAAGCCTTCCCTTTTCGATCAAGGGGCGGACGACGGCATTGTCTTCAAGGTCAACCGTGAGCATGGGGAACTCCTTCAATTTCTGGTTCAGCAGTTCGTCTATCTTCAGTATGCCCGATAATGCAGTCAATTCGGCAAACGCGGATTCCTGTTCCTCGCTCCCCATAAACGTCAACTTGGCGAGCAAGGCCTGCAGGACGACTGGGCGATCGCCATGGGCGCCGAGGGCCCAGAGGTTGTCTCCCCAATCGTTGCTGGCCAAAAGCTCGTCGGCGTTGTAATCCTGAAGATTGATGATCTCGAAGCGATGCGAGGTGCCGCCCTCCTCGAATTCGGATGGGAGGCGCAGCGGTCCGCTCCCGATGTAAAAGACACATTGAGTGGTCGCTTGGCTATAGACGCGGCGGAAGTAGACCCAATACTCCAACATCCGGAAGGCAAAGTCCGGCTCGTAGGAGGCTTGAAACTCCACATGCCGAAGCTCGCCCAAGTGGTTTCGCACCAGCATATCCACCTGCCGGTTCGTAATCAGCGGCTGTTCCGTCGGTGGTTGTTCGGCGATCGTTCCGCCGCAAACCCGACGGCTCAAAATGCCATTCCCGCCCCGCCGGAGCCAAACCTTGGAAAGAATATCTTTTGTTTTGGGCATCTCCGCCCAGTATGCGATGGATGCTATCCATCTCGAGTGA
>JBBQQS010000028.1:0-19904 GCA_038215525.1 Bryobacterales bacterium | reverse complement strand
TCAACTTCGCCACTGGCGAGGCCAGCCGTCCGGATCGCATCGCGAAGGGCACGCGGCCGGAGCCGACGATCGACCAATGGTTTGACCGTCGCGCCTTCCCGGTAGTGCCCGTAAACTCCTTCCGCTTCGGCAGCGGAGGACGAAACGTTCTCGATGGCCCCGGCACTTTCAACCTCAACACGGGAGTTTCGCGGCGATTCCGCTTCGAAGATCAGCGGGCATTGCAATTCCGGCTGGAGTCCTTTAACCTGCCGAACCACCCCAATTTCAATTTGCCGGAGAATCGCGTGGACATCATTAGTGGCGGTACGATTTCAAGAGCGAAAAACAACCGTACGATGCAAGTGGCCCTGCGCTTTGAATTTTAGCTACGGCGTCTCGCTCTCATGCGGGTCGGCCAAGTAACTATAGAATTCAAAGGGACGATTGCGATAGGCCTTCGCCAATAAGATGATCTGGTAAGTGTGCCCTGAGAAATGCTCCACCGCATGATAAATCGCTTCGAGTGCCGTCAACCGAAAGCCTTGGATCTGGATCGTCTCGGTCAGGCGGGCCGGCGGCAGGGCACTCAAGGTGGCCACTGCCTCCTGCACCGTCGCGGCCAAAATCAGTCCTAACTCGGAGCCGCTTAGGCCCGTACGGGCGGCGAACTCCAGGTCGCGCTGCCGAATATCCGGCACTCCGCCGACCCCGCTGATTAGCCATTGGCGCATGTTGCCAGCCAAATGCAGGGTAAGATTACCCACGGCGTTGGAGTTCGGGTTGGCACGCGACCAAAGCTGTTCCTCCGTCAACGAAGACAAGCATTCGGCAATCCGCGACGCCGATTGGTGCAGCTTCCGGATAGAGAAATCGAGGAAGATGGTTTCCGAAGAGATCAAAGAAAGAGTCTAGCGAATCAGGGCGCGAATCGCGTCCAGGCAGAGCACGGCGACATGTTTTGACTCCGGAATCAGCCCGCCGAGGCTCTCGTCAATGGCCTCGCGATTGATCGCCTGCACCTGGGCGCGCGTCGCATCCTCCATCATCT
Source organism: Bryobacterales bacterium (assembly GCA_038215525.1). Lineage (GTDB taxonomy): Bacteria > Acidobacteriota > Terriglobia > Bryobacterales > Bryobacteraceae > JALHNI01. The sequence goes on along the minus strand of JBBQQS010000028.1, from coordinate 18,874 downwards.
CGGTGAGCGCGGAACCCGCCGCCACGCAGGCCGTACAGCCGCGGGCACGGTAGCGGACTTCCTGCACCAAGTCGCCATTCCACCGGACGCTGAGCCGCAGCACGTCGCCGCAAACCGGATTACTCACCTCCACGGTTTGCGCCGGCGCAGGCAGATCGCCGACGTTGCGCGGGTTCTCGAAGTGTTCCAAAAGAAGGGCAGAGTGCATGGGGGCCAGTTCCTAGTGTGGCACGCAGTAAGCTGGAATGATGCTCATGGTGGTGGCCGCCATTTTAGAACGCGATGGACAGATGCTGATTGGGCAGCGACGGCCGGGCGGATCGCATGCCGGAAAGTGGGAATTCCCAGGGGGCAAAGTGGAGCCCGGCGAGTCCGCCGAAATGGCGATTGTGCGAGAATTGCGCGAAGAATTGGCGATTGAAGCCGCGGGCGCGCGAGAGATTCATCGCTATGAATACGCGTATCCCGGCAAACGGCCCCTGCTGCTCGTCTTCCTAAGGATTGAGTCCTTTACTGGCGAACCGGTGAACCATGCCTTCGCCAAGATCGCCTGGGAGCACCCGAGCGAGTTCCCGCGCTACGACTTTCTCGATGGCGATCGCGAATTCCTTATTTGGCTGGCTTCAAGTTCATCTCAAAAAGCTTGAGGATGCGCTTAAACTCATCGGCCCAGCTAGAGGGCTGAACAAAGCCATGGTCCTCCACGGGATAAACGGCCAGTTCCCAATTCTCCTTACGCAATTCGATCAGCCGCTGCGCCAGCCGGACACTATCCTGAAAGTGGACGTTGGTATCCACCATGCCATGGCAAATTAGCAGCGCGCCCTTTAGATTCTGCGCGAAGTAAATCGGCGAACTCCGCTTGTAGGCCTCCGGATCTTTTTGGGGCTCATTCAAGATATTCGCCGTGTAGGAATGGTTATACTGCGCCCAATCGGTGACGGGCCGCAGCGCCGCGCCGGCCGCGAACACATCGGGCTGGGTAAACATCGCCATCAAGGTGATAAATCCGCCATAAGAGCCGCCATAGAGGCCAATGCGTTTGGGGTCGATCCCCTGCTGCTCAACCAGCCACTTAGCGCCGTCAACATGATCGTCTAAGTCCTTACCGCCCATGTGCCGGTAAATGCCGGTGCGCCAATCGCGGCCGTAGCCGGCTGAACCGCGATAGTCCAGGTCCAGCACGGTGTAACCCATTTCCATTAGTAAGTGGTGAAAGAGATAGGATTGCGCATAACTCGACCACCACTTATGCGCATTCTGCAAATATCCCGCGCCGTGCACGAAGACGACCGCGGGGCCGCTCTTTACGGCGTTGGGCGGCTTGTACAAGCGGGCATAGACATCCACGCCGTCGCGGGCCTTAAAGGTCACCACCGGAACTTCAAGCCACTTATACTTGGCGAAATCCGGCGAGGGCGACTGGGTCATCGGCTTCAGCGACCCACCGCTCTCGAGCAAATACAACTCGGGAGGCGCGTTCATGCCGGAATAGAGCACCGCCGTCGACTTCCCGTCCGGGGCGATGGTCGGCTCGTATTGGCCCACCTTGGTCGTCAACCTGGTGCGAGCGCCGCCGGCCGCCGGCATCGAGTAAAGATGCTGCTCCCCCGGATGCGACTCATTCGTTACCAGATAGAAGGTCCGTTGATCGCGCGAAAGCTCTGCACTCACTACTTCCCACTTGCCTTCGGTGAGCGCCTTTGGCTGCCCGCCTTCGTGCGAAATCGTATAAAGATGTAAGTAACTGGGCTTTTCGGCCAATAGCCACAGGTCCCGGCCACCTTTCATCCAACCCATCGACTGGGAGCGCCCCCACAAAACCCACGCGTCGTCATGCATCGCGAGTAATTGCCGCACTTTGGCCTGTTGCCAATCGAACGCAAAGAGCCACTCGTCTTTGTTGTCGGACGCCCGCGCACGCAGCACGGCCCGATCATTGGTTTCGTTAAACAGCAAACCGGACCATTGCAAGGCCCGATTCTTCTCTTTGCCGTCCTTATCCTTCTCTCTGTCTTTGATTCCGGCATCGGCATACTTCAACTCGCCGGTCCTGACGTCGATCACGCCCAACTTCGTCGAGGCCTGTTGGTCTCCCACCTTGGTGCGCGTCGGAATCTGTTCCGCATAGACGCTGCCGGTGATGTAATTGGGCACGGCCGCATTCTTGGCGTTGTCCGCTGTTTCGCGCAGAAAGGCAATCACGTACTTTTCGTCGCCGGACAAAGTGAGCCCCGCCACTTGTAACTTCGTTCCTAAGTAGAAAGGCTTGCGCGGGTTGTCTGCTTTTTTCTTTGCCTCGTCCTCTTTCTTCTTGTCCGCGCGCTTCTTTACGATCTCAAGTAAGCTCTCTTCTTCTTTCTTGATGAACTCCTGGCTATCGGTGCCTTTCTTGTCCGGTTCCGGCGGCGCGGCCCCGGCGCGGATATCCGTCATCTGCTCAATAAAGCCCGTCTCGAGCGAAAGCAGATACAAGTTATTGGCGCGCGTAAAGGAGACGCGCTTCCCGTCCAGAATCCATCGCGGACTCGCCTCCACGTCGGTCGTCTTCGTTAGGGGCCGGGCCAGATCGCGCTGGTAATCGTAGTGCCACAGGTCGCCGCCTTGCGTATAAATCGCCTCGTGCTGGTCGCGGGTGTAAACCGGATTCAATGGCGGCGCTGACTTCGCCTCGTCTTCCATTAACTTCCGCAGGCCGCTGGCATCGCGATTCACGACGTAAAGGTCGAAGTCGTGCTCCAGCGTATCGCTCCATTGTTTCCAGCGAAAATACAAGCGCTGGCTATCGCCACTCCAACGCACTTCCTTGGGCTCGTAGCCGTAGAGGTTGGAGCCGCGCATGATGTGGTCAATGGTGAGGGTGGGCTTGGCCGCCACCACGGCGGGCGGCGCTTTCTTCGCCTTGGGAGCGGGAGCAGCTAACAGAGCAAAGGAAAATAGAGCGAGAAACAAGCGCATTGCTCTGTGATAGCACGCTTCTCAGAGGGCAGTCTGAAAGATGCGGAACGGAATGGCCTCGCCGGCACCGCGCGTTCCTTGCACGGAAACACGCCAGATGCCGGGCTCCGGATTTGGGATGCGGAACTTCTTGGTCAGGCTGGCCGGCGCATAGCCAGTGGTATCGTCCCACGGACTGAAATGACGGCCCGAGGGGCTCACCAAGTGCAAATCGAGATCGTAGGCGACGCCATCCCAAGTTAATTGAATGTCGAAGGCGCGCGCCCCAAGAGTTACGGTGGTCGTCTTGCTCCACCAATCCGAGATCGCCACTTGCCCGGTCCACGTCGGCGCGCTGGCGCCAGGCGCTGAATGCTTCCCCGTGGCGCGGCTGAGTTGCACCGGCGGTGTGGCGTTGCTCCGGCAATCGCCATAGTTGGACGCATTGGTAGACCGGAACGTGCCCCGAAAGCCGGTGCGCGCCGCCGCCGGCAGATCCTCAAACTGAAAGGGAATGCTGGGCGTCGAGATCCAATGCGCGCGCGTCACGTGGACGTGCACGTGCGCGCCAAATGAGTAACCCGAAGTACCCACCGTCGCCAGCGCCTGCCCCTGCTCCACCACTTGCCCCGTGCGCACGCGAAACGTGCCGGAGCGCAGATGGGCATAGTGGCTGAACTCTCCGTTGTCGTGCGCGATCGTGATGTAGTTCCCGAAGATGCGTAGGTTGGGGGTTTGCCCATAGCCCAAGTCATAGGCTGACACCACGCCGCCGCGCATCGCCACCACGCACGAACCGGACAGCGGTGCAATGTCATAAGCATGAAGACTACGACCCCAATGCGAGAAGGACCCATAAGGGCCCTGAGTCAGCATCCACGGCTGGCTTGCTGGGGTCGGCAACCGGTAGTAACCGCCGCGCGAGATGACGAAGCGCGCCGGCGGGCTCAACCGCCCATCGGGATTGCGCAAGATCACCAGATACTCGGCCGCCACCAGGGCCGGCAAACGCACCGTGATCCGCGATGCGCTGAAGGTGGCGGGAAAGAGGTGGTGCAGATAAGTCCAGCCGCCGGAGGCCGTGTACTGCGCGATGTTCACCACCGAGTCCGGTGCAAAGCCAAAGCCCTCCACCACTAACTCGGATTCTTCTGTCGACAGCGTGCGCAAGGTCGCCGTGCGGATCGTCACGCCGCTCGACTGCGGATCGCTCTGAATCTCAAAGGGCTTTTCCTCTAACACCGCCCCGTTGATCTGGACGCGTACGCGCCATCGCCCCGGTTGGGCGGCGGGCGCAAAGCCGGCGATCGGCAGTTGGCTCACAAAACAGAGCGAGGCCGCGGCGGGTAGCTGCTCATAGGGCACCGTCACCGCGACCGCGCCATTCGGGTCTACCCAGTCGATGGTCAAGCGGTCAGTCGCTGCCACTTTGGTCAAGATTAGCCGATAGAAGGCTTGGCGGGCCGTCGCCTCAAAGGTCGCCGTCGGCTTCGTCAGCGCGCAACTCTGCTCACTCGCTTCAAGAGCCAGGCCGGACTGCGAAACGCTCGCCGCCTGGGCCGTCGCCAGCGCAGCCAGAAAAATTAAGAAGAATCGAAGGGGCAACACCAATATATCGGCGGAAGGGACACGTCCGTTCAGGTTTGCGAGGCCGGCGTGAGAGTACTAGGTAAAAAACACCATCGACCCTAAGGAATTAGCCATTGGCAACCAGCGCCAGGGGCCCTACAATATGAAGACGATGCGGCATACGTTCCGGCCGGCAATTCCCTACAGCAGCATAGCGATCCTGTCGCTGTTTGGGCTGGGGCTCGTCTTGGCTACGGATGATTCGCTGCCCATTTCGGCCAGCGGCGGATACTTCTTTCTGATTCTGGCGCCCTTGGCGCTCTACCATTTGCACCGGGTCGCCGCGAGCTTACAGTTCTTTGAGCTATCTTCCGAAGGCATCGCGGCCCATGGACTTTTCCGCCGCCGCGGATTGCGATTCGCGGAGATAGAAGGCACCCGCTTCTCTCGGCTCACCGGCGATTTCGTGGTGCACACCGGGTCAGTCCGCATCGCCATCCCGGCCGCGTGCGCGCGCTTCGGCGACTTACACTTGTCCATTGTCACCGGCATCTGGGCACACCAGGACCAACAGATCCCGGAAGCCGCCCCGGTGTATATTCTGCGGCCCAGTTTCGCGGAGCGTGCCCATGCCGCCTATGCGGTGTCCGCCCCGATGTTATGGGCGGGTTGCATTACTGGCGCGGTGGGCCTGGGCTCTCCTGGCGTGTTGGGCCTCCTACTAACCGGCGGGGCATTTCAGGCCGCCATCAATTTTCATGGTCTCCGTCACTTGCTGAACTGGTACGAAATCCGTGTCGACGGCTTATTGATTCATTCGCTTTGGCGGCAGCAATTCCTACCCGCCGGCGAGTTTCTCACTTCTGTGGTGAGAGAAGATAGCCAAGGCCGCAGCCTGGAATTGGCATTCTTCAAAGAAACGATTCACCTCCGCTTTACCCTTCCCCTTGCGGCCGAAGAGTTAGCGGGCATGTTGAATCATCGTTGGACGGCACAGGCGAGTTACTAACTCCCCCTTTGCGGGACGCGTTACCAACTCTGTCACCCTCCTAGGAGGTAGGGATGGCGATGGATTTGGCGTCGCGACGCTTAGTAAACTTACGCCTGCGCCGGGCGTCCCGGTGGGCGTCCGGGAGGACGGCCTGGGCCGCGGACCGGTGGGGGCGGCGGCTCAGGCAAGGCTTCCACCTTTTTCGGCCGCGCATCCAAATGCTTCGAAGTTAAATCGATTCTGGCCTTGGCGAATTTCGGCGTGCCCGGCGTAAAGCCCGCCGCTTCCACATCCACATCGGTAACTTCCTGGGCCACTAAGACGTGCTTCTGGAGGAAATTCTTGATCCGGTCTTGCACGATGCGCTGCGACGAGTGCAACAGAAGGTATAAAATTTGCTCACCCGGCGCCGCGATTAGCTCGTAGTACAACTTCGAGGCCCGTTGTAGTTTCGGCCCGGTAAGTTCCTTTTCGAGCTTCTTCGCCTTGGCTTCCAGTTTCTGCCAATTATCGGCCTCAAGCTTCGTCAGTTCCGACGTCTGGATCAGAGCCGTCTTATCCTTGGGCGAAAACTTCTCGGTCAACGTGGAAAGAAAAAGCGCCAGGTGGTCAATGTGCAAATCCACCCCGAACGGCACCATCGCCTTCACCTTCTCCAATTTGCCTAACCCGGCCGCATTGAATTTGTCCCCGGTGAGAGACGGGGCAAACAGAGACGTAAGCTTCCGCTCTTCGAGTAAGCGGAAAATCTCCGCCATATTCGGCTCGCGCGCCATCGCCACTAATTCCTTGTGTTTCGCTTCTCCCGGAATCTGCGCCGCCATGCCGGCCGTCAGGCTATTTTCGAGGTGATTCGCCGTCCGCTCGTCCAGGGTCATACCGAAGCGGGCTTGCAAACGGAACAAACGCAAAATACGGCTGGGGTCGTCGTAGAACGAGTAATTGCCTACGGTACGCATTTGCTTCAACTCGAGATCGGCGAGTCCGTTATTCGGATCGAGCAGTAAGCCGCGCGAAGCCCGGTTGAGCGACAGCGCCAGCGAGTTGATCGTAAAGTCCCGCCGCTTCAAGTCGTCATAAATCGGCCCCGGAGTCACAATCGGCCGCGCCGGACCCTTCTTGCCCGTCGCCGGCACATAGCGCTCCGAACGGGACATAGAAATCTCTACCGTCACGCCGCCGGGAAACAGTAAGTCGACACTCTTGCGATGGCTATCTTCCGCCACCAACTCGGCGCCCGCTTGTTTCACCAGGTCCTTGGCCAGCTTCGCCGGCGTGCCCTCCACGGTGAAATCCAAATCGCGGATCGGGAAATGGCCCAGTAAGTCGCGCACCGCGCCGCCGGTGAGAAACAAGTTATACTCCGTTTCGGCCGCGGCGACCACCGCGCTGAGCGCGCGATTCTGCTCGGAGCTTAACCGGCTCTCGAGCATGAACATATAATCACTCATGAGGATCCTTTCGCGAGTTCCCGTCCGTCCCCAAGGGCACTGGGGAAATGGGTGGGCGCGATCGCTGGGCACGGGGATGATGTTGGTCGACGACCTGGCGAAGCCGGGCACGCGCCACGTGGGTATAGATTTGCGTGGTGGAGATGTCGGCGTGGCCGAGCATCGTTTGGACGCTGCGTAAGTCAGCGCCCCCTTCCAGTAAATGCGTGGCGAAGGTGTGCCGTAACACATGCGGACTCAGCCCTTCGAAAATTCCGGCTCGCTGGCCACGCAGGCCCAGCGCTTTCCAGAATCCCTGCCGCGTCAGAGGTCCGCCACGGGCCGTCACAAACAAGTGCTTCGACACCCGAGCCTTCAAAATCTGCGGCCGCGCCGACTGAAGATAACTCTCGATCGCCGCCAGCGCCTGCTTCCCCACCGGCACCATCCGCTGTTTGTTGCCCTTGCCCATTACGCGCAGCACGCCGAGTTCGGCATTCAAATCCGCCGTCTCAAGCCGGCACAGTTCCGAAACGCGCAACCCGGAGGCATAGAGCAATTCGCACATCGCTTGGTCTCGCAACCGCTGCGGACCTTCCGCATCCCTAGGTCCAGTCAGATTTTCCACCTGTTGCCGGTTCAGAAACTTGGGCAGCGCCTTCCATTGCCGCGGCAATGGCACCAGCGCCGTAGGGTCGTGGGTAATCTGATTCTCGGCGAGCAAGAACCGGTAGAAATTCCGCAGGCTCACGAGATGCCGCCCGATCGACCGGCCGGCCATCCCACCGTCGTAGAGTGAGTCGAGATAACCGCGCACCTGCTCGTCGCTCGGCACCTCGGCCGACGACCCCTGCTGGTGGCACCAGCCATCGTAATGTAGAAGATCTCGACGATAGGCGTCAACGGTAAGCGCAGCAAGCCCTTTCTCGATCCGGCAGAAGTCCAGATAGGCCCGAATCAAGCTTGGCAATCGCGCGGAGGATTCAGCATCCGTAGACGGCGCTTTTTTCATGAAGATGCCCACTCGGGCGACAATCGGGCGAAGCAAAACCGCCGCACCTGGAGCTAATGATACAATAAGCGCGAAACTGTTTGAAACATTTCAAAGGATTTAGGTGCGGGCTTGGCCGTCTCGACGAATAAAAAAGTGACGTGCATCCGCTTCGACCGGGAGTTGCTGACGGGTTTCGTCCAGCCGGCCACCTACCTCCAGACCGACGGCCTGGAGTTGTTAAGCCCCAGCGGTAATGTCACCGTGCTACCCTACCAGGACCTAAAATGTGTGTGTTTTGTTAGAGATTGGGACTCGCCCGACAAAATTCTCGACAAAAAAAGTTTTGCCTCCCGCCCCAAACAAGAAGGCCTTTGGGTCCGTTTCGCTTGGCGCGACGGCGAAAGCATGGAAGCGCTGCTGCCGAATCGCCTGCTGGAGCTGGAACCGCTTGGATTCATGGTCGTTCCGCCGGATCCTGGCGGCACCGCCCAGAAACTCTTCCTGCCGCGCCTGGCGCTGAAGGAAATGGTGGTGCTGGGCGTCGTCGGCAGCCAGGTGAGGCAGGCCAAAAAGCTGAAACCGCCGGTGACGAACCAGATTCACCTCTTCGACTAAGCAGAAAGGGGCGTCGCCATGACGATGCCTTCGATGCTCACTTCCTGAGCGGTACGCCACAGACGGTCCAGGTCATAGTACGCCCGGGCCGGCTCCGAAAAGACGTGCACCACCAAGTCGCCGTAGTCCAGCAACACCCATTCGGCGTTTTCCAGACCCTCGACATTGGTCGGCCTTTCGCCAGTTTCAGACAGTTTCTGCTGTATCTCATTGGCAATGGCTTGAACCTGGCGCGAGTTCGCGCCGGAGCATATAACGAAGTAGTCAGTGAAGCTGGTTACTTCGCGGAGGTCGAGCACCCGCAGGTGGATCGCCTTTTTCGAATCGGCGGCTTCGGCCGCAACGAGCCAGTTGGACAGGGTAAAAGGTCTCCTGGCTGAATCATACTACACTGACAGGAAACGCCGAAATCCCAGAACTGAGGCTCCTCGTGTCGAACCCCCTACCGTTAACCACGCTTCGTGACCCCGCCACCCTCCGCGTCCTCATCTCCGCCGAGCGGATTCAGCAGCGTATCGCCGAAATCGGCCAGCAGATTGACGAAGATCTGCCAGGCCAAGGGCCGGTCTACCTCATCGGGATTCTGAAGGGCTCCTTCATCTTCATGGCGGACCTGGCTCGCGCCATCCGCCGCTCCGCCCGCATCGAGTTCATGGGCGTCTCGAGTTACGGCCGCGGCAAAAGTAGTTCCGGCGAAGTGCGCGTTTTAAAAGACCTCGACGTCTCCATCGCCGGCAGCGACGTCATCATCGTGGAGGACATCGTCGATAGCGGCATCACCCTCACTTACCTCAAGAGCCTGCTAGAAGCGCGCCAACCGCGCAGCCTGCGCATCGTCACGCTGCTCGATAAACCCGAACGCCGCGTCCGCCCCGTGCACGTCGACTATGTCGGCTTCCAGATCCCCGACGAGTTTGTCGTCGGCTATGGGCTCGACTTCGCCGAGGACTATCGCAACCTCAAGGAAGTCTGCATCCTCGAGTAACTTAACTAAAGATCAACGGCCGCTTCCCGGCCCGGCAGTCCCGCTCGCCCTCGGCATTAAACTCGCAACCTACGAGGGCAATCACAGCCAATAAGTAGAGCCAAACCAGCAGAGCGATCACCGCGCCAATACTGCCGTAGAGGACGTTGTAACTGCCAATATTCTGCACATACCAGCTAAAGCCGGTGGTGGCGAGCAACCAGAGTAAGGTCGCAACCACGGCTCCGGGCCAGAGCCGCCGGTAGGCGCGCGGCCGGGCCGGGCCGAAGCGGTAGAGCATCGTGGTCACAAACACCACCGTACCGAAGGTAATCAACAGTCGGACCGCGGCGCTCAGCCAGCGCAAGCCAGTACTAATCGCCGTTAAGTCGTAACCGAAACTCACTAACACTGTCCGCTCCACCGTTTCGCCAAAGAACAACAACGCCGAGGCACCAATCGCCGGTAGCGCCACGATAAAGACCAGGCCAATTGCAATGGCGCGCTGCCGCCAGAAGTTTCGCGTATTCGGCACCCGGTAAGCCGCCTGGAAGCCATCCATCAAACTCACCATCACCCCCGAGGCCGCCCAGATCGCGAGCAATGTCGCCACGACCAAGAGCCAGACCGGCCGCGTGCCGCGCTCGGAGAATACATAGAGAACAAATTCCTCCGACCCCGGCGGCACCACCTCAAAGAAGAAACGCGCCAAGTTACTCGAAACCGACTTCGCATTGGCCTGCACCAAAATCGCCGTGAGGGTAGTCAACACTGGGAAGAACGAAAGCAAGCCCGAATAAGCCGCCGCCTTGGCAATGGCATAACAGCCATCGGTATGGGCACTCCATAGTGCCCGCCCGAAGAGTTTCGCCACTTCGAGGAGTAACTTCACCGCACCCTCATAACAACTTAGCGAGTTCACTCAGACAACGGTCTAGGTCCTGCTCATCATTGTAGAAATGCGTGGACAGCCGCAAATGGCCATGCCGCGCCGACACCAGAATGCGCTTCTGCTTTAACGCTAAGGCCAGTTCACCGGCGTCCCGATGCTGCCAGCGCGCCGCGACAATAGGGCTAGGTCCCTCATCGGCCATAGTGGCCCCGAGGGCACGCAAACGCTCCCGCACCAAGCCGGACAGAGCCAAAGTTCGCGCCTCGATCGCCGCCATTCCCAGTTCCAGAAACAAATCGACCGTAGCTTCGAACGCCACTAACAAGGCGGTCGCGAGCATGGCGCCTTCGTATTTCTCCGCCTTATCGGAGAGCACCGGTGCCCCGTGATTGAGGTGGTTCACTTCGCGCCATCCCTGGTCGCTTCGCCAACCCACTACTGTCGGTGGCAGCCACGCCCTCAACCGCGGCGCGACATAGGCGAAACCGATTCCATTCGGCGCATTCATCCACTTATAGCCGTGGACGGCGAATAAATCCGGCTGCACGCGTTGTAAGTCGATCTCGAAAGCGCCGGCGCCCTGAGTGCCATCGACATAGAGCATCACGCCGCGCGCTCGCAAGAACTCGCTTAACTCGACTAGCGGCGGACGAAAGCCGGTGGAGTAATTCATGACGCTGACAATTACGAGCCGCGTCCGCTCGGTAATCGCGGAATACAAGCCACCCCAAGGAATCTCGACTAACTGAACGCCGCGATCGGCCAACAATGCCGGATGATAGACACTATTCGGAAATTCCGGCGACAAAGTCACAATCTCGTCGCCCGCCTGCCACGGAATGCCGTGCATCAACCAGGACAAGGCATGCGCTGTCGCGGGAATGAAGCAGACATCGTCCGCGGTGCAGCCAAAGAGCCGGCCCAGTTTGCCTCGCAAGCGATCGGCATCGTCAAACCATGTGAGAAAGTCCCCGCAGGCCAGCGCGTCGCGGTGCGCAAAATGGTCGCCAACCGCGCGCGTAGCCCGAATCGGCAGTTGGCCAAAGGTTGCCGTGTTGAGATAAGTCCAGTGAGACAGCGCGGGGAATTCGGCGCGAACCGCGGACCAATCCATAGCCCGTTAAATGCCCGCCTGCACCATGGCAATGGCGTCGCCGACTAACACATCCTGGGACAACTTACCCTTCCGCTGGATCACTTCCACCTTGCCCTCGGAGAGTTTCTTGCCCACGGTAATCCGCCACGGAATGCCGACTAACTCGGCGTCCTTAAACTTCACGCCAGCGCGCTCGTCCCGATCGTCGAGTATCGCATCGAGGCCGGCCTTCTTCGCCTCTTCGTACAGCGCCTGGGCGGCCGCTTTCTGCCCTGCGTCTGCCAGATTCACCGGCGTAATTACCACGTCAAAAGGCGCAATCGAAGCCGGCATCACGATACCGTCTTTATCGTGATAGAGTTCCACGGCGGCACACATATTTCGCTCCACGCCGTTGCCGTAGGAGCCCATTATGACGGTGGTCTCCTGGCCTTCCGGATTCAGCACGCTCAAGCCCATCGCTTTCGAGTACTTATAGCCCAGCTTGAAGATATGCCCGATCTCAACAGCCTTGTAGACATCGATCGGCGCGCCGGTGACCACATCGGTATCGCCCGCGACCACTTGGCGGATATCGGCATAAGTGGCCTTGAAATCCTTGCCGGGAGTTACATTCTTCAGATGATAGTCGTCTTTATTGGCTCCGCAAATCATGTTGCGGCGGCCTTCGAGCGAGGCGTCCGTAATGATCCGAACCTTCGCCACGCCTACCGGGCCTAAGGACCCGGCATCGGCCCCAAGTAAGTCGCGCATCTCCTCGGCTACCGCAGGCCGTAATTCCTTAGGGCCCCCTAACGCTGCCGAGAATTTCGGCTCGCTCAACTGATGGTCGCCGCGTAACAGGGCCATCACCAACTTGCCGTCGGCCATCATTACCAAAGACTTAATCTGCGACGTGGCCGGCAGCTTCGTAAATGCCGCCACTTCATCGATCGTCTTCACGCCCGGCGTATGAAACTCTTCCGGAGCCAAGTCTTCCGAAACGTCGGCCGCCAAAGGCGCCTGCGGACGCGAGACAGCCTTCTCCAAGTTCGCCGCGTAGCCGGTGGAGGGGCAATGCACGATGAAGTCTTCGCCGGCGTCAGTGCGGACCATGAATTCACTCGATTGCGACCCGCCCATGGCGCCCGAATCGGCTTCCACCGCGGCAAACTGCAAGCCGCAGCGCGTAAAGATCTTGCAATAAGCCTCGTAGTGCTTGTCGTAAGCGGCATCAAGGCCCGCCGCGTCGAGATCGAAGGAGTAAGAGTCCTTCATGATGAACTGCCGCACGCGCAGCAGACCGCTCTTCGGCCGCGGCTCATCGCGAAACTTGGTCTGGATCTGATACCAGATTTGCGGCAACTGCCGGTAACTGCGCACTTCGCCGCGGGCGATGGAGGTCATTACCTCTTCGTGCGTCATGCCCAGGCAGAGGTCGTGCCCGTTGCGATCCTTCAGGCGAAACATGTTCGCCCCCATGCCGGTCCAGCGGCCGCTCTCCTGCCAGATTTCGGCCGGATTCAGCGCCGGCAGAAACATCTCCTGTCCGCCGATGGCATCCATCTCCTCGCGGATGATCCTCTGGATCTTGTTCAGGCTACGCTGAGCGAGAAAGAGATAGTTATAAAGGCCAGCCGACAACTGGCGAATGTATCCGGCGCGCAACAGCAACTGGTGGCTGGCGACTTCGGCTTCCGCGGGGTTCTCCCGCAGGGTGGGAATGAAAAGTTGGCTCCAACGCATGGTGTTTGTAAGGAAACTCCAAGTGTATCTCACTGAACGAGTTCTATTGGTCCTGGACCTTGGCCAAAACCTTAGTTTCCCCCTATACTTCCGGCATGCCCGCGCACTATCCTTCTTCGACAAAATGGCAACGCCTGTATCTGGCCGTCGCCACCGTCTGCGTGGCCGCCGCCTGCGCCGCCCTGCAATGGAACTGGGCCTATGTGCCCGTCTGCCTGTTCGGTTTCCTGTTCTGCACGCGCCGCGCGCTGCTCTTCGCTCAACAGATTGAGCTCACCCGCACCGGTATCATCTGCCGCTCCCCTTTGGGAGAGCAACGCCTGGCGTATCAACACATCACCTGCATGCGCTTCTCCCTGGTTACCGGTGACCTGGTGCTCGAGCGGCCCTGGGTGCGCCTGTGCATCCCGCGGAGCTACGCGGGCGGCAGTGAGATCCGGCGCGCCGTCAGCTTGGCGGTGTGGGCGCACCGGGGCGGCGACGTTCCGCCGGACCTCGCCGAAGCCGACAGCGCCTTCATCTAGCAGCGAAGTTTCCCACCTCCCCGCCCCGTTTTGGCGTCCAATAGGAAGAATGGATATCGCTGAGCCCGCAGGAAAGTACCGGTACTGGCCCAATTTGCCGCAATTTGGAATGCTCGCCTTTCTGGCCAGCCTCACGATGTTCTTTGGCTCCCTGATCTTCTCGTACGCGTGGGTACTGCCGGCCAATATCGGCGCGCAGATCCAAGTGCCGCTTACCCTTTGGCTCAGCAGCGCGCTCATCGCCGCTAGCGCCGTCACACTCGTCACCGCTCGCTGGCAAATCCGCCGCGCCCGGATGGCGCAGTACCGATTGTGGCTCGGGCTCACCATCGCCCTGGCCCTCGCATTCCTGGCGAGCCAATTTTGGGCCTGCGTCGTCCTCGAGCGGCAAGGCGCCTTTGAAGCGCTGGCCGGCTATCAACGAGGCAACGTCTTCTACATCTTCGCCGGATTCCACGGCTTGCACTTGTTCGGAGGCATCGCCGCGTTGGCCGCCCTGTTAATGCGCGTCAAGGGCTGGATGGCGGCGGACGAACAAGCCCTCCGCCGCCAGCGAAATCTCGCTAGTATAGTCGCCATGTATTGGAACTTCGTCGCCGTCAGTTGGGGCTTTCTCTTCGCCCTCCTGCTCTACTGGACCCACTAGTGCCGCGGACAAATTTCGCCCTGGCCGTCATCCTGATCGCCGCCATCTGGGACCTGCGCTTTCGCCGCATCCCGAATTGGCTCACCCTTCCGGCCCTGCTGCTCGGCGTCGCACTGCACGTTTATCTGGGAACTTGGCGCGAAGCGGCTTTCGGCTTCTTCCTGGCCGTGGTGATCTATCTACCCCTTTGGCTGGCCGGGGGCCGCGGCGCCGGAGACCTTAAGCTCATGGCCGCCCTCGGCGTCATCCTGGGCCCCACCCTCTGGATCCAACTCTTCGTGCTGACGGCCTTCATCGGCGCCGTCTGGGCCCTCATCCTGGTGGTCGCCAAACGCCGGCTGATGCAGACGCTCAAGAATATCTTCGGCATCTTGCGTGCGCTCGCCACAGGCCGCAAACCCACGCACCGGCTCGACAGCGACGATGCCATCGCCGTCCCCCACGCCGCCATTGTCGCCCTGGCGATGTTGGCCTGGCTGGCCGTCATGCGGGGGTGAGTTTGGGTTCGCTTGGGGTTTCGGCTTTACGGCTCAGGCAGCAGTCATGGGCCGGCGAAACCAACGGGTCTTCCAGAGCAGGTAAATTGCGCCCGCCAGCAACCAGCCGGCGCCTGCGATCTTGGCCCCCGGACGCAGACTCCACCAGATGTACAGGCAGACCAAAAAACCAAGCAGGGGCGGTAGCAGGTTCATGGCCGCGCTCCTCCACCCCCGCGACGTACCGCGCAGATAGTAGTGCGCCAAGGCCGCCAGATTCACGCCCATAAAGGCGATAAACGCTCCGAAGTTCAGCAACTCGGCTCCGGTTTGATAGCTCAACGAGAGCGCTCCGATCGCACACAGCACGCCGCACAGCAGGACGTTGTTCCTCGGCGTGTTCCGCACCGGATCGAGATAGCCGAAGAACCGGCGGGGGATGACGTTGTCCCGGCCCATGGCGTAAAGCAGCCGGCCGGCGCCGAGTTGTGCACCGAGGCTCGACCCCATGGTGGCCACCAGCAGGGTGGCATTCATCAACTGAAACATCCACGGGCCGCCCGCGCGCCCAGCCGCCGAAACAAACGCCGTATCCGGATCGGGGAAGGTCCGGAAATCCGGCCAAATCAATTGGCCATAGTACACCTCCAACGTCCCCAGCAGGCCCGTGATGACACAAAGCAGCACGGTGGCCAGCAACACGTTCCGGCGCGGATTCTCCACGTCCTCACTCAGCGTGCTGATGCTGTCGAATCCCATATAGGTGAGCACGGCGATGGAGGTGCCGGTGCTAATGAGCGGCCAGGAGAACGTTTGCGGATCGTAGAACGGTTGCGACGAGAATAGCGCGCTCCAACCCAGCGTGCGGGTGAGATAGCCCGTGGCGGTAATGAAGAACACCACCAGCACCAAACCCATGCCCGCGGTGAGCACGGTGTTCGTTTTGACGTTGGTTTCGATGCCGCGCAAATTCAACCAGGTGAAGAACGCGGCAAAAAAGAGAACCCATATCGCGAAGGGCAAGGGCAGGATGTTCATCGCCGCTTTGGCGCACCAGATGGTTCCAATGGTGGGATTCAGAATGTAGTCCAGCGCAATGCTCCAGCCAGTGAGAAACCCAAGGTGGGGATGCAGTTCGAGGCTTACATAGCTGTAAGCCGAACCCGCCCGGGGATAGGCGGCGGACATCCGGCCATAGCTGATCGCCGTCAACACCATCGCCACCATGGCGATCAGCAGGGTGGTGGCGACGTGTCCTTGCGCCACGGTAGCGACAATGCCGAACGATGGTAACGGCGCGGTGGGCTGGATGACGATGATGCCGTAAAGCAGTAGATGATGCAGTTTCAGGACCCGGCGTAGCCCACTAGGTTCACTCACCTCACTCACTGCGGCGCCAACCGCATAGTCTGAATCTGTGCCGCCTGCGCTTGGTTTGCCACCTGGCCGACGGCGACTTCGAGCGCCTCAATGTCGGTTTCAATATGCGTCACCCGCCGCGCGGATTTGACGCCGGAGGCCAGCGAGACGGAATACTTTTGCGGCTGACTGCCGAGATGCCACACGCGGGCAATCATGTCCAGCACGCCGCCATCTTCGGCCGGTTTCAAGGCCCACAACAGCACCTTGGGATGGGAAACCGAAATTAGCGAGTAAGTCCGTTCCGGATACTCGCGGCCGCCCCGAATCCAGCCCGTTACCGGAGCGTTCTGATGCTCGAGCGAGAACTTCATAGCGCCGGCCGCGTCAAAACCGCCGTGCGTCTGGAGCGAGAAGCGTTGCAGAAAATGACGATCGCCGGCCTGTCTCGGAATCCCCGCCTGGGGCGAATCAATCTGGCCTCCGGCCAGCACCCGAATTTGCGGCGACTCGGTATCGAGAGTCGATACGCCCCGATAGATGTCGCTATTGCCGAGTTTCATGAAGGCGCAATCCCAATTCGACAAAGTGATGCCCGCGCCATCTTCGCCGCTCATATCCGCGAAGTGATTCAAGGTCAACCATTCGAGACGCGAGAACTCGCGCGAATAGTGCCCGCCTTGGTCCAAGTACTTGGCGCGGATGACGGCGCCCACCTCTTCATGCTTCACGTCCGGCGACTTCAAATTAAAGGTGAAGTTCCACGCATGAGTGCCGTCAAAGTTCTCTTCGATATCATTCCGGATGTCGATTCGGCGCGAGCCCCGGTAGAGGGTAATGCGGCTGGTGTGCCGCAGCGGGCTCTTTCCGCGAGCCTTCAGCGTCACCGAAACTGGGCCGGCGTTCTCCACTTCCAACACGCCCGGATCCAACCCTAAGTCGTTGATGTAACCGCGCACTCCCTCCACCCCCGGCAAGGAACTCGCGCCCATTTGCTTGGCGCCGAACTCGCGGTTGCCGCGGCTTTTATCGATCAGGCTGCTGATCGCGCCGCGGCCTTCGATTTTCAAGCGATAGAGGCCACTCTCCAGGATGTTGCCGGTTACAACGGCCGCCGGCGGGAAAGACTGTCCCTTCCCTCTGCGGATCTCATAGGCCTTGTAGCCTACCGGCGGCAAATCGGTAGCCGCAATGCGCAGATATTGGCGAATCACCTGCGTCTTCTCCTCCGGTATCAGCACCACTTGGGAAGGAGTCTCCTGCCCCGTGGTGAGATCCACGACATGAACCGGATCGCGCTCGAGCCAGAGAATATCCGCGAAATCCGATCGCTGCCAGCCCAGGGGGTTGAAGACGTAGAATCGGCGGTGAAGCCCGGACGTGCGAATCAAACCACCCAACCCAAAGGCACCATCGGCGTGAAGGTCGTCGACATAGCGCTCGACATCGCCGGTTACGCGACGCCCCCAATCGGCGCGCTCCTGCCGCGAGATGTTGGGCCCGTCCGCCGTCCAATTGTGCTCCCAAAACAGGCCCATGCCAAGCCAGGCCTGTTTGCGAGCGGCCAAGCGGGACTGCATAAAGTCTGGCCGCTTCGCCGTCACCAGCGTCGCCAACGCCTCAGCGCCACGCAGCTTCTCCACGGAACGGCGGAGGCGGGATGACAACTCCGCCACCGAGGCCGTGTAGAGATCCCACTCATTGCCGAAGCTCGCCGAGAACCTGGGCAGGTCCTGGCCATGGCTCTTCTCGAAATCGACGAAGAAGTCATTCATATTCGAGACGATCACCTTGCGAGTGGCCGTGGTCTTGGCCTTGGCCACGCTGACGAACTCGTCCGTCAACGTCTTCAAGTCGTCCCAACCCTTGCCGAAGATGCCGATCACCGGATAGGGATGCGCCGCTTGGAACTCCGCGCTGTTGGTGGTGAAGTCGATCTCGCGGGACGGATTCCGCGCTTCGGCATAGCCGCCCATGGTGCGCGCACCCGAATCCCCCACATGCATCGTGTTCCACTTCATCAGCAGACGGCTGCCGTCCAGGCCCGTCCACCAGTACATATCATGCGGCCGGCGGCGGGATTTATTCAGCCGCGTCAGGCAGCCGCAGATGCCCTTCCACGAGTACTTGGCCCCAGCCCCGGCCCACAGCGATCCCAGACCGAACGGCATCGTCTGATCCTCCATCGCGATCGCCATCGGGATCTTCAGCCCAAAGCGCCTTTCGAGCGTCCCTGCGTAGTACATATCGCGCAGTACAGATTCCATCGGCCTGCCGCCATAAGTGGAAACCAGCGTATTGAGCGGCAGGCTAATATGGCCTTCGCGCACACTTTCAATCAGACGCTTGAAGTCCGCCGGACTCTTGTTTTGCTCGTAAGTGGAGAACCAAATTGACCCGTCACAATGCCACCGGCTTCGATGCTCCGGTGCATTGCCCTTGGTCTTATCGGCCAAGTCGAGATAGTAGTCGATCATCTCGACAAAGGCCTGGCGGTACTCTTCCTCGTTCCCCGTCCACATGTAGTCGGTGTGGTCATCCGGGGCCAGATAAATACGCTTCTGTTGGGCGTCCAGGCTGTGCGGCAAGATCGACGCCAAAATGAGGAGTTGGAGAATCCGTGGCATAAGACTAAGAGTATAGTTTGAGCGGAGAG
>JBBQQS010000027.1:0-20019 GCA_038215525.1 Bryobacterales bacterium | reverse complement strand
AGTTGACGAAACGAACCCGGGAGTGATTAATTCTAAAGGGCCGGTGTTTTTTCTCCGGGTCGATTAGGCAACCCGAGCAGAGATCGGCAGTTCCTACTTTAGGGTAGCAGGCCGGGCCAAGGACTTTGGGCTATGGGGCTGATTCCACAGGCGAAGATCCTGGTGATCGTCGCCTTGGGTCAGCTCTCGGGCCGGGGGCCCGACCTACGGCATTATTTCGACTCCCAGCTCCAGCTCAGCAAGTCGGTAATTTGGGAGTTGGCGCCGGTGGATCCGGTGAATCCGACGCGGGCCAGGCCGCCGGGCAGGAGGCCTAGGGTGCCGGTGTCAAAGGGCACGCTCAGAATCGTCGGGAGCGTATCCACTCGAACCGAAAGGATGCCCGCGGCGTAGGTAATGGTCACCGTGTGCGGTAGGCCGTCAGCGATGTTGAACCCAGGTGCGTTGTTGATTCCTTTGTTAGCCGCGGTGCGGTGGTCGGAGGAGTTCGGGAGGGCGCCGTTGCTCTGGATGGCGACGTGGTTGGCATCGATGTCGCCGTAGTCGGGATTGTTCAGGTAGGTATCGAATTCCACGGCTACGCTGCCGGGGATCCCGTGGTAGCCAATCTGTCCGCCGCCGCCGCCGATCGCATTCACGCCTCCCGTCTGAATGACGAAGACGAGGCCATCAGCCGGCGGATTCGTGACCGACGTGATCTTGAATTGGAAAGTGGTAGTGAAGCTGTTGCTCACCGGTACAAGTTGGGAGAACCAACTGCTGGCGGCTTGACTGCCGGAGGAGGTCAACCGTAGCGCGCCGCCGGTGCCGGCGTTGGTCGCGGTTCCGTTTAGCGTGAGCCCTGTCGTCGAGAGAAAGTTAGCAAAGTTGAAGATCAGGGGCTGGACCGGAACCACGATGCGGTAGACGACCACCAGCGTGGCGCCGTTGGTGAAGGGCGCATTGCCATTGCCGTTGCCGCCGCTATCGGGCAGGCGAACGATGTGCGCGCCGTTGGCGACGCGGATGTTCTTGGTGGCGTCGATCGGCAGGTAACGGAGGACGTCAGTGCGGCAGACGCGGCCCGACGAGCCGGACGGCCCGGTGGTGCCTCCGGAACTCCAGCAGGCCGCATTCTTGGGATCGCCCAAGGGCTTGCCGACGATCGATTTGCCGCGGAAAAAACCATTGATGGAGGAGGGGTTGGCGGTGAGTTCGACGGTCTGCCAGTAGAGGAAGGCGGCGATGACGTCCGCTCCGGCCGGCACCGCGTTCAGGTTGATGGTGCCTTGGGCGAAGCCGCCGATGCCTTGTCCCCGCAAACCTACACCGGCCACGGCGTAGTCGCCGGTGACGAAGTAGTTTTTGAAGAAGCTCAACGAGTCCCGATCGGCGGCTCGCACCGGCGAGGCTAAGGCCAACGCCGTCGAAACGATCAGGGACAAACAATTCCAACCACTTTTCACAAAAATCCTCCGGCCGACTCTTTCAGAATGGGAAGCGCTCTGATGGGGCGCTTCCATTAATCTACACGTAAGTGTAAACCAAATTAATTTTTCGTCATGAAAACGTAGCGAAAAGGAAACCGGTTCGTAGCCGGGGAGAGAAAAATCGAAAAACTGCCCTATTTTCACCATTCGTATCCGCCGGCGGGATTGGTACACTGGGCTCGTGAGTGCCCTGCGGCAAGAATTCCGCCTGGAGGTTTCCTGTGACTTGGGAGACCTCGCGCGGGCCACGGAATCGTTAGATTCCTTTTGGCTAAACCACGACCTCGACGAGGACGTCCAGGCCGACCTCAACATCGCGATCGAAGAAATTGTGAGCAATGTGATTCGCCATGGCGAGGCCGGGGATCAGCCGATTGTGCTGATTATCGCCGTCGATCCGGGCGAGGTCCATGTCGAGGTGCGCGACGCGGGCCAGCCCTTTAACCCGCTAGCCCATGCCATGCCCGATCCGGGGGCGCCGCTCGCAGAGAGGCGCGGCGGCGGCCTGGGCATCTTCATGGTGACCCAGATGATGGACCACATCAGCTACGAACGGGAAGGCCAGCGCAACTGTTTCCGGATGACGCGAAGCCGCACGCGGAAGAGTTAGTGTTCGAAGTGCAGTTCGATTTCGCAGTGGGTGCCGGTGCTCTTTAAGCGCACGCGGTCGGCTAAACGATAGAGGAGCATGGAGGCCATGGTGGCGACGTTGCGCTCCGCCAGGCCCAGCATCGTGCCGCCGAAGCCGGAACGCCCCGATTCGGCGGGGAGCCGTCCGCGATAGCGCACCGACACATTGAGGCTGAATTCGTCGAAGGTCGCTTCGGCGGTGATGTCGCTTTCGGCCAATTCTTCGCCGGACACCAGTTCGAAGGTTTCGACCAGGGCGCTGACGGCGCGCTCCACCACTTCGCGCCGCGCCCCCCATTGGCTGCCGGACTCTTCCATGAAGTCGTAGACCTTATCCACGTCCTCCGTGCCCGGGCGCATGGTGAGGGAATGCTTCTTCGACGTACCGATGCGGAAGATGAGGTTCAGGACGAGGACCATCACGGTGGCTAAGGTGAGGCCTGAAGACATCATCGTACGGAGCCATTCGGGGAGATCTTGAAACGCGCCCGGAATCACGTCGGCGGTGAGTCCGAACAGCAGCGAGACGCCGATGATGTAGGTATGCCGGGCTTCCATCATGCGGCTCATGATGATCTGCATGCCGGCGATGAGGTTGTAGGAAACGACGAGGAGAAACATGGCGCCCACGACCGGCGGCGGGGCGGCACCTACCAGGGCCACCAGTTTGGGAAAGAAAACGAGCAGGATCAAGACCACGCCACAGGCATAGCCGATGGTCCGGCTAACCGCGCCGGTGGCCGCCGATAGGCCGACGTTGCTGCTGGAACTGCCGAGGGCAAAGCCGCCCATGACGCTCGACAGCACGGAACTGAGGCCCATGCACAGGATCGCTGCGGCACCGGCCTTCATGTCGGTGCGTTTCCAATCGGCGTCGCTGATCTTTTCGCAAATGGTGAGGTCGCCGGAGATCTTCAAGGCGGAACTCAGACCGAGGACCATGAAAGGCAGCAGGAATTGCGGGGCGAAGGCGAAGCCCGGCATGGTGAACTGAGGCCAGCCGATCCACGGCGCGTCCTGCACGCGTTGCCAGAGGCTGGGGGTCACCATGCCGAACCAAATGGAAACGACATAGCCCGCTACCAGCGTGATGAGGGTGCTGAACAAGCGCAGCCGGCCCTTGCCCCAAACCGTCAGCGCGGCCAATAAGCCGAGCGATCCCGCGGCGATGACAAAGTGCGTCCCGTTCGGAGTTTGGTCGAGCTTTTCCATGCCGAGGAAGCGGGTGACGGCCAGCGAGGATTGAGAGGCGCCCACCATGAAGGCAATCAACCCCACCACTTCGGCCGGGAACAAGAAGCGCCAGCGCGGCAGGATGCGGGCGCATGCAGCCACGGAGAGGGCCGTCACCAGGGTCATCCCGGAGAGCAAGGGCAGGCCACCTACGCGCGTCACCATCACCGCCGGGGCGACAAAGGAACTGAACACGGCGGCGGGCAGCAGGTGGCCGTACCCGACGAACGGCAGGCGGCTGGAAACCAGAATGCTCGCTACGCCGGAGATCAGGAGGGTGGACACGATCATGGTGTCGAGTTGGGCTCCGCTGGCGCCCACGGCGCCGAGCACGGCGATGGGCAGCGTCACTTTGCTGGCCGATTCGACGGCGTGCTGAATGCCGAGGACGATGGTAGTGGCGAGCGGCGGGGTATCGCCGGTGGCATAAATCAGGCTCGCGGGCTTCCGCGGCTCTCGCGCCGGACGGGCGGACTCGAGCGCGGAAAGTCTTCGAAGCAGCGATTCAAACATGCAGAACCGCCGAAGTGTAGCATCCGGTGATTACAGCATCGTTGCAAAACGATGAATGGTGGGGGAAGTGCCGAAACGTTCAGTTTCGGCGTCCATATTGCGTATATTAGAGTCTGAAGAAATTATGCCCATTGAGATTGTCATCGAAAAGCTCCCGACCCTGCAGATCGTTAGCCTGCGGGGGCGCCTGGATTCGGCCGGTACACCGACGCTGCGGAATTCGCTCGAGGAATTGGTGCAATCCGGCGAGAAGCGGGTGGTGTTCGACTGTGCGGAACTACGGTATGTCAGCAGCGTCGGGCTGGGCGTGTTCGTTACGTCGGCCAAAGCTCTGGGTGCCGCGGGCGGGAAACTGTACTTCGCCAGCCTGTCGCAGCATGTGCGCTCGGTGTTTGAAATGGTTGGCTTCCTGGGTATTTTCGAGGTCTACCCATCGGTGGAGTCCGCGATCGAGTCGCTGCAAAGGCAAGAACCCGGCTAGCGTTTTTAAGCGATCGGGTACTAGTGCTGCGACCGCTTGATTTGGTCCTTCTCGGATGCGTCCCGCCTAGCCTGCCGCGCAAGCGCTTACGCGGCAGGCTAGGCGCGTTGCATGACATCGGGCGACAACAGGTTTCTTCCTTACAATAGGAGCTTGACTAACAAGTGGATCCTGGTGGCGATGCTCTTTTTGGTGAGCGCGCTTAACTATGCGGACCGGACGAGCATTACCTCGGTCTACGCGCTGTTGAAGACCGACTTAGGGTTTACCGATGTGGCTCTGGGCTTGATGGGGTCTCTGTTTCTGTGGAGCTACGCGTTGGCCTCGCCGCTGGGCGGTTACGTGGGGGACCGGGTGTCGCGCGGCTGGCTGATCATCGCGAGCCTGGCGGGTTGGAGCCTGATCACGTTACTGACCGGGTTCGCCAACGCCCCTTGGCAATTGCTCGCTCTGCGGGTGGCCTTGGGCGTGGTGGAGGCGATGTATCTGCCGGCGGCCTTTGCGCTGGTGGCGGAGCATCATGGCCAATCGACGCGGGCGGCGGCCTTGGGCATGATCGCGCTGGGCAACTCGGTGGGCCTCGTCGGCGGGGGCACGTTGGCCGGCTATCTGGGGGAGCACTTTGGCTGGCGGTCGCCGTTGATTGCGCTGGGGGTGGCGGGATTGGCGGTGGCGTTCGCCTGCCGGTTCGTACTGCCGCTGGATAACCGGCGGTCTGCCGCAGAAGCGACGCCGGTCTCGTTTGGCCGCGCCGTGGCGCGATTGGCGAGCGTGCCCACGATCGTGATCATCGCCGTCGCCAGCTTGCTGACGTCGATCGGCAGTTGGACCTTTATCAATTGGCTGCCGTTGTATTTTCATGAGAACTTCGGCCTTACTTTGGCGCGGGCCGGCTTTCTGGGTTCGTCGCTGGTGGGCATCAGTGGGGCGATCACGTTGACCTTCGGCGGCTACGTCTCTGACCGGGTGGCCGAAGGCGGAATCCACCGGCGCATGTGGATGCAAGCCATTCTGATCCTGTGCGCGGCGCCCGTGCTGCTGACGTTTCTGGTGACGAAGCAGCAAACGCCGGTGATGGTGGCCCTGGTGCTGTATGCCGTGCTGCGCACCAGCGCGGACTTGAACATTACGCCCTTGCTGTGTGACCTGACGCGCCCGGACCATCGCTCCACGGTGTTTGGCCTGACCAACATGCTGAACACGATGGCCGGGGGCATGGGCGTGTTTGTGGCAGGCGCGGTGAAAAGTACAGTGGGGCTGGACGGAGTTTTTGCCGCTGTCGCTGGCACGCTGGCCTTCGATGCGGCGCTCCTTTTCACGGGTTGTGTTTTCTATTTGAAGCGCGATTTGGCGAGGAAGCTGTGACGTTACTCTGGTTGTTTTTCGCCGTCGACTGGAGTTCGCTCGCGCCGCTGCCGCAAGCGCAGGCCGGGGCGGCGGTGGCGCGGCTGGGCGAGACGATGGTGGTAGCGGGCGGCACGCATTGGGAAGGAGGGCAGAAACTTTGGCTGGCTGACGTACAGGTTTATGATCTTCGCGGTAGGCAGTGGCAGCCGGGTCCGGCGCTGCCCGAGAAGCTCGCTTATGGTCCTTTTATCGCTGGCTCCGATCGGCTGGAGATCTTTGGCGGCTCGCCCAACTCGCGGACCATCTGGCGGTTCGAAAGCCAGCGCTGGACCAAGGCCGGAGAAACGCCCTCCGTCCACATTCTGGGTCGTGCGGCGCGAGTGGGCAAACGGGTCTTCCTCTTCGGTGGTTGCGGGGAGGTCGCCGATCTCGCCACCTGTTCAGACGCCGTGTGGATGCGGGAAGGCGAGGGCGTCTGGCGGCAAGTGGCGAAACTGCCCGGGGGCGCGGTGGCGCTTTCGGCGGTGGCGGTGACCGGGCAGCAGATCTTTCTGTTCGGCGGCTGCGCTTTCAACGGCCAGATAGTGAATCGCGCTGAGGCCTGGCGCTTTGATCCACGCACGTTTGAGTTCCACCGATTGCGCGACTTGCCCGCCAAGAATCGCGGCCTTACCGCCACGGCCGTCGCGGGGCGCATTTGGCTCTTCGGCGGCTATACGAGTGAGTTCACGGCGGCGGTGTTTACTTACGATCCCGCGCGCGACACTTACACGAGCGAAACGCCATTGCCGGTGGCGATGTCGTCGATCGAGTTTATTGTCCGCGGCGGTGAGTTGATCGGCACCGGCGGCGAGGACCGGATGAAAGGCCGCTCGTCCCGCACTTTCATCGGGCGCCTCAAGAAGCGCTGAAGCAGTTGGTTGTCGTTAGGTGGTTGTCGTTTCATGGCGGGGGCATGCGATTCTTGATAAGGTACAGATGCGAGACAACTTGGCTAAACGCGCATTACAACCACTGGCCCCCAATCATGCTTAACCGGAAGATTCAGCTTCGGCTGCTGTTGTGCCTCGGCTGTATCGCCGTGGCGGCGAGGCCGCAGGTGATTACGTTTGAGACGAACGGGCTCAACTACCAGACGTTGACCAAGGGCGGGCTAACGATCATGTTCGCGCAGTTGCCGATGCACACCAAGGACTATGCGGTGCTGCAGGTGGCGATCTCCAACGGGGCCAAGACCAGTTGGAACGTGAAGCCGGACGACTTTACGTTTCGTCCGTTGGAAGCGGAGCCCTTGAAGCCGGAGGCGCCGCGGATTGTGGTGAACCGGCTGATTGACCGCGGGGGGCGCGACGACGCAATCCGGCTGATGACCACTTATGAAGCTGGCCTGTATGGCTTGAGCCGCATTAAGAGCACCAGCGGGTATGAGCAGCGGCGGCAGCAGATGCTGGCGGAACTGACTAGTGCGAAGATTAAGGCGGCGGCGGCGGCCAGCGCGATCGCTTTTGTGGCGACGAAACTGAAGCCGGGCGAATCGACGGATGGGGCCGTGTTCTTCGCGACCGGCGGGAAGCCGCTGCCGGCGGGGAAACTGACGGTGAATGCGGGGGGCGAGTTCTTCGAGTTTCAGCCGATCGCGCTGTTGAAGTCGTCCGGCGAACCGGTGAAGAAGCCGAATTAGGGCGGTGCCCAAGGCCGATCCGGGCGGATGGGGCAAGGAAACGGCTGCGGAGTTAAGTTTTTTGTCTTCTGTGAGTTACAGGGAAACTAAGGGATGCGCGTGGATGCCCCCGTTCCGGGGATAAAGCTATTGTATTCAATGATGTAGAAGACAATCTTGGCCGGCGCGGCCGCAGATGGCCCTTTGGGGGGCGATTCCTTCGCTTTCCCTCGTCAGCGACCTAAGGCGAGATCGTCGCAGGCCAAGGCCAGCGCAATCCGCGGCAGGATCGGATTGCCTCCGGAATCAAGCCAAGGGCTGCACGCGGCCAGCCCCGCGATTCCCGGCACCACCACGAACATCATGCCACTCACGGCGGATTTGGCCGGCCACCGGGCGCGTTCGGTCCACGCTGGGGTGGCTTCGTAGAGTCCGGCGATTGACATGGTGTGGAGCACGGCGGCCACGTTGGGGTCCTCCGCGCGGCGGGCCAGCACTTGGGCGAGGCTCGCTACCTGACGGGCGCTCGCCCGCAAGCAACAGAGCCGGAAGTAGGTCTCAAACACGCCTTGGCTGGTGGGGATCGCCGCGGCCTGTTCGAGTTCGGTGATCAACGCACGATTGGAGGGGTCGGCATCGGGGGTCAAAACGTCAGCGAGGCAGTCCTGGTCGAGATCGAAGGCGGCGGGAGTAAGGCTACCCAACCACTGCCGGAAGCCTTCGGCACGGGCGGCGGGATCGTGGCCGGGCAGCAACGAGGAGAGCACCATTGCGCCGCTATTGATCATGGCATTGCGCGGGCGGCCGCCATCGAGCTGCAACTGTTCCAGCGAATAGTAAGGGAGCGCACTCGGCTCCCGGCCCACCCGCCGCCAGACCTCGTCCGCGCCCCAGAGTTCCAGGATGCGAAGGAGGAGAAAGGGCTTCACGGCGCTCATCATGGTAAACGGCGTTTCCACGTCGCCGGCGCTAGCCTCGGTATCGAGCCCAATCAGGCAGATACCGTCGGCGGGGCAGACGCCGGGAGCGTCCATACAATGGAGTTCGCGATCGTATTGCGCCATCGCCGCATGACCGGCGCGAAGAGTTCGTTCGAGTTGGAGGTCGCGCTGAATCAGGCCCGGGGCCTGACGCGCAAGGGATCTTCGCGCCGCGGCCGTTCGTCGGCCGGGGCCGCCGGTTGGCCCTGCTGCCGCAGCAGGGCGCGCAGCGCTTCGTTCATCGATTGGCCGCGAAAGGCGGCCGCCAAGTCGGCCTCAAGTTCCACGTTGACGGTCACCTTGCAGTTGCGCGGCGAGACGTCGGCCGCGGTGGCCAGATGGCGGGCCGGGCGGGTGGTGCTTTTGATACGGCGAGGGTCAAAGTCGAAATCAGGGTCCAGTCCAGCGGGGGGCGCATCGGCGACGCGGGCATGGAGCAGGCGGAGGCGGCCGTCGGCGGTTTCAGTGAACACGGTGTAGAGCAGTCCGCGGGCGGTGTGGCCGATCAGGCTGAGGCGCTGACGGCGTTCATCCCAGAATTCCACCGCCTTGGGGTCGAGAAAAGTATGCACGGCCTCCGTGAAACGGACCCCGTAACGGGCCAGATTCCTGGACGCGGACTCTTCACTCCACTCGAACACCACGCGCCCATTATAGCTACGCTAAGTGCTGCCAAGCCAAGGTGTTAACGGAAAATTACACTGCCTTCTTGATCTGCTTCAGTGCTTCGGCCTCCGGGAGGCCTTTGTAGTAAGGGTCCAGCGGATAGCAGCCCGAGATGATGCCGTTGCGCGGGGCAGTGGTGCAATCGGAGAAGGTGCGGCAGATGAGCTTCTTCTGCATTTGGCCATCGCGCAGAGTGTCGTGCGGCAAGGTGGGGTAGCTCAGCACCATGCGGCCCAGGCCGACGCAATCGGTCCAACCCTCGCGCACGGCCCATTGGGCAATGTGGGGCAGATAGTCCTGAAAGTAAGTGTAGGCGCTGCCGGCCAATACCATACCCGGGAACTTACTTTTGAGCGCGGCCGTCGCTTCCATTTGGCGCGCGCAGCCGACCAGCGGATCTTCCGGAGGCTGATAGCCATCGGAGGGCGGAAATAGAGCGGGGCGCTGAATGTGGGGGTTGTAATAAGGGCTACCGGCAGTCACATTTACCATGCGAATGCCGAGATTCTGGAGTAAGTGCAAAAACTGTTCCGCTTCGGCTAAGTTATAAGCCGTGGGATAGTTTTTATCGACGGAAAAGCCGTACCGATAGGGTAAGTCGACGGCTTCCGGAATGCCGGGCCCGAGTTTCTTCCCGTCCGATTGCGAAGGATCGGGTTTGAAAGGCACAAAGTCAAAAGCCGACCAGCGCACGCCGATCTTCAGCGTGGTGGCGGCGCGAATGCCGGCCACAATATCGCGCAGGAAACGAGTGCGATTCTCAAAGGAGCCGCCGTAAGGGCCGGGGCGGGTATGAGCACTTAAGAATTCGTGGCCCAAGTAACCATGGCAATGCTTCACGTCGACAAAGTGGGCGCCGCAGCTTTCGGCAATTTTAGCGGCGGAGACAAAGCGGTCAATCAAGGCGGCGATGTAATCATCGGTCATCACCGGATAGTCGTCGGCGAGCTTGAATTTTCGGTTGAGTACCGGATGCGGATACAGAATCCGGGGCTGCATCTGGGTCTTACTTTCGGGCTTTGAGAAACGGCCCGAGTGAGTAAGTTGAAAACCGATGAGTAAGTCGTCGGCGGAGCCCACTTCCTGGCGGTGGGTTTCGACGCAGGTTTCGACTAAACGCGCCAGCCCGTCGCGCGTCGAGTCTTCGATGATCAGTTGATTCGGATTGGCGCGCGCCTCCGGTACCACAGCCATCGCTTCCCCGCCCCAAATCCACTTGGCGCCGGAGCGGCCAAAGTTCCGCCAACGCCGGAAGACGAGTTCCGACGGCTGACCATTGGTTTCGGCGTCCCAGCCTTCCATGGGATGAATCATCCAGCGGTTGCCGACGCGAAAGCCGTCGACGTCAATGGGTTGGGCCATCGGCGAATCGGGCGCGGCCAGCACGCGTTCGTCGCAGCCGATCTTGAGGCCCAAGGCCGTGAGGCGGGCGCGGAAGTCGGGCACGCTCTTAAACGAAGCAATACGGGGATATGACACTAGTTCTTATCGTACGACGAGGCGAATCCAGGCCGGTAACTGCTCCAGCAAGTCGTGCATTACGCGCGCCGTGCCGCTCGCAAAAACTCCCAGGTTGCCATACGCTTCGCCGCCGGCTTTCTCGCTCACCAGATCGCTGACGCCGCGCAGGGCGATGAGCCGGACGCCATTGCGGCGCGCCACATAAGCGATCGCGGCCGTCTCCCAATCGACGGCCGTCGCCTGGTAACGCTGCACCAACTGCGGGATTTGTTCCGGGGCCAAGTCACGGTCGGCGGAGATGAGCAGACCTTTGCGCGCGTTGCCGGGTAGGGTGGCGGGCAGGAAGGTGAGGTCCAGCTTAGTAGTGTAGTGGTCAATCGCCTCCTGCGAGTCGCCCATCATCTCGACGATGTCGTAGACCAGGGTGCGCTCCACCAGAATAGTGGCGAAGCGCTCGATGCGCCCTTCCATGCCACCGCACGTACCCAGGTTCAGCACGACTCGCGGCTGCCAGCGAGTGAGCGCATACTGGGTCGAACCCGCCGCTGCCACCTTGCCCCAACCGCCGTGCAGAAAGCGCACGCGCTCGCCGGCGATCGACCGCTGAAAGGTCTAGCCATAGGGGGTCTTCTCAATCCGCTCGTTCGGCCAACGCTTCAGCACCTCACGCCATTCGGCATCGGCGGAGATCAGCACGACGACGGGGGCCGCCTGTAGGGTGAGAGCGAACAGAAAAAGAAGCAGCTTCATAAAGGCTGTTGTTGCGTCATGCAATGCAGGGTACCGAGGCCGAGCACCAGGTCGAGACAGTGGATGCCGCGCACTTCGCGATCGGGAAACAGCCGGGCGAGAGTGTTCAGCGCGATCCGGTCAGAGGGGTCGTTGAAGGTGGGCACCAGCACCAGTTGATTGGCGATGTAGAAATTGGCGTAGGAGGCCGGCAGCCTTTGGCCATCGAAGTAGATGGCCTGCGGCATGGGCAGTTTCACGATGTTCAGCGGCACTTCGCGCTCGTTGGCCATCAGCTTCAGGATCTGATAATTCTCCTTGAGCGGCTCGTAGTTGGCGTCGGTGCGGTCGTCTTCGCTCGCCACGACGATGGTGGTGGGATTCACAAAGCGCGCCAAGTCGTCCACGTGGCCATGGGTATCGTCGCCGGCGATGCCATTGCGCAGCCACAGGACGTTGGTGGCGGCCAGATAGTTGCGCAGGACACGTTCGATGTCCGCGCGAGTCAGACCGGGGTTGCGCGCCTGGATCGGGCTGAGCAAGCACTCCTCGGTGGTGAGCAACGAGCCACGCCCGTTCACATCGATCGACCCGCCTTCGAGCACGATGCGCCGGCCGTCGAGCTCGGGCTTCCACGCGCGCATCTGTTGGTGCGCGGCAATGGCGGCGGGCAAGGCGTCATCGGCCTGCCAGTTGTCGTATTTAGACCAGCCGTTAAAGTGCCAGTCGGTGACGCCCACTTCCCCGCCGCGGCTCTTCACAAAGATGGGGCAGGAATCACGCGTCCAACTGCGATTCGTCGGCTGGATGACGAACTCCACTTGCGGCATGAAAGCGCCGGCCCGCTCGCAGACTTTGCGCGCCTTCTCTTGCAGCACCTCGTCTTTTACCAGAATGAAGACGCGCTCGTAGTAGGTTAAGTGCCGGACGAAGTCGCCATAGACCCAGGCCACGGGCTTAAACTTTCCCGGCCAATCGGAGCGTTCATGCGGCCAGGCGAGCCAGGTGGCATAGTGCGGTTCCCATTCGGCCGGCATGCGGAAGCCGCGGCGTCGCGGCGTGTCGATTTGGGCCATGGCCTAGACGCCCCACCGATTGGTCAAGCCGCCGTAATGGTCGATGCGACGATCGCGGAAGAAGGGCCAGTTGCGGCGCACCTCTTCGCTCCAGGCGGGGTTCACTTCCTGCACGAGAATCTCCTCGTGGGAGTCAGAACCTTCGGCGAGAAGCTTGCCGAAAGGGTCGGCCAGGAAGCTGTTCCCCCAGAACTCGAGGCCGCTCTTCTCGTTGGGATCAGTGGGATCTTTCGGCCGCGGACCCTCATAGCCTACGCGATTCACCGCCGCGACGTAAAGGCCATTGGCGATGGCGTGCGAGCGCTGAATGGTGCGCCAGGCATCCAATTGCCCCGGGCCATACTGGGCCTTCTCCGCCGGATGCCAGCCGATGGCGGTCGGATAGAAAAGAATGTTGGCGCCTTGCATGGCGGTTAAGCGGGCGGCCTCCGGATACCATTGGTCCCAACAGACCAACACGCCGAGGCGGCCGAACTCGGTGTCGAAATTCTTGAAGCCCAGGTCACCGGGCGTGAAGTAGAACTTCTCGAAGAACAAGGGATCGTCCGGGATGTGCATTTTGCGGTAAAGCCCCAGCAGGTCGCCATTCGAGCCCAGAATCGCCGCGGTGTTGTGATAGAGGCCGGGGGCGCGGCGCTCAAACAAGGAGGCGATGATCACCACGCGATGCTCGCGCGCCAATCGGCCCAGACGATCCGTGGTGCCGCCCGGCACGGGCTCGGCCAGATCGAAGAGTTCGGCCTTTTCTTCGCGGCAAAAATATTGAGACCGGTAGAGTTCGGGCAGGCAAATGACCTGGGCTCCGGCTTGGGCCGCTTCTCGGATCTTCTGTTCCGCTTTCTCCTGGTTCTCGCGCGGGTCCTGGGTGCAGGACATTTGCACGAGTCCGATGCGGAAAGGTTTCGGGTTGCTCATTTCGTATCATTGTCGCTCACCCGCCGTGTCCGCGGGCCAAGGCAGGCTACTTCTTGTAACTCAGGGAAAGTCCCCGGGCGCTGCCGCGGAAGAACTCGGTGCGGATCGCGGGGTCGCTTTTGATCCTGGCGAGAAACTCTTTGAGGTCGTGGGCGTTCGAAACCACATTGTGCGCGGCAATCACGCCGCCCTTGCGGACTTTGGGAAGCACCAGTTCGTAGTAGCGAAGATAGTCGCTCTTGATAGCGTCGATCAGCACCAGGTCAAACGGCCCTTCGAGCATCGGCCAACCGGGCGTCGACAAGGCTCTCGAATCCGGTGGCCGCCAAGTGTTGCCGGGCGATCGCCTGGTGGCCCTCGTGAATCTCGAGCGTCGTCAACCGCCCGTCGGTCTTGCGCAGGGCCATGGCGAGCCAAAGTGCGGAATAACCATGCGCCGTGCCGACCTCCAGCACCCGCTTGGCCTTCAGCTTGATTACCAAGTCATGCAGATATTGGCCATCCGCCGCGCCGATATTGGCCTCGCGGTGGCCAGGCTAAATCAAGCGGGGAAGGTACGAGCGGATTTCTTCATCGGTCATCGAACGACTCTGAGCCGCCGCGACTGAGCTCAAAATCAGCAGCCATCCCGTCAAGTTCACCGTGTTCGTCTCCAGACTCTTATTGGAGCGCAATCTAAGACGAAAGTTGTAAATAATTGAGCCGGCCCCGCAAGGATTTACGCGTCCTTCAAAAGGAACCATCATAGAAACATGAAAATACTGAACATCGCACTCGCCCTGGCCGCCGGAGCCTTCGCCCAGACCCCCGAGTATCTTCCCCTGCAAGTCGGCAACCAATGGATCTACCGGACAACCAACGCGCTACAGCAAGTGGTCTCTGTCGCCCGCCAACAAGTAGTAAACGGCAACACTTACGCCGTCCTCGCCGGTTTCGGCGGCGAGGCCTGGCTACGGCAGACCGAGGACGGCGTGCTCGTCAGTTACAATTCTATCGCCCGTACCGAGCGCCCCTATCTCAACTTTGCGGCCCCGGAAGGCCGAAGCTTCGCTACTTCGGTTCACTCTTGTAATACCATGGGCCAGATCGAAAGCCGCAGTTTCAAGGGCACGTTTCCGCTGGGCGAGTTTAACGGCGTGGCTAGCATTCGCTACGAGGGACTTACCTGCGCCGACGCCGGACTTACCGCGGAATTCTATCTGCCTTACATCGGCCTCTTGCGCCGGACGGAAATTACCATCGCTGGCCCGCGCACTTACGAACTCACTTACGCCCGCATCAACGGCACCGTGATGATCGCCACCGCCGAAACCACCTTCGCACTGACGACGGACAAATCCGTCTATCTAACCAGCAACGCCATCGCCCCCACCGTCTTCGCCCGCATGACCCTACGCTCCGATGACGACTTAGTGCTCGAGTTTACCAGCGGCCAGCAAATCGAGTACCAGCTCTCCGACCGTACGGGGAAAGTCGTCTTCACCTGGAGCGCATCGCGAAGTTTCGTGCAAGGCTCGCAAACGCTCAGGATCAACAAGGAACAGAATTGGGCGGAACTGATTCCGCTGCGCGACGCCGACGGCAAGCCGCTGCCGCCTGGACGCTACATCCTGGATGGCTTCGTGACCACGACGGGCGGCCCACGCTACCGGGGCGTGGTCGCGATTGACTTGGCCGAGGCTCGCGCCACCCCATAAGGGTAGGGTTGATCGAAGCCCTTGGCGTCCCACCAGAGAATGCGATTGAGAATATCCGAGGGCACGTCGTCCAGATCGTTCCAGTTCATCTTCGCGGACTCCACCGCCGCCCAACGTTCCCGTCCGGCCAAAGCCTTCACCGGCGGATTCATGTCGTCCAGCTTCACGCCCGGTGTGATCGCGCTATAAGGCTCTAAGTTGGCTTGCGGAACGAAGACACTATTCATCGCCCGGGCGTTGGCGAGAAAGCGCGTTCTCGGCGTGAGGCCAAAGATATCCTGCATGGTGCGGACTAAATTGAGGTGGGTGTAGTAATTGGAGTCGAGCGCCTGGCGGCGGATATGCGGCCCAATCGCCAGCGCGACCGTGCGGCGCCCGCTGACGTGGTCGACGCCGTCCTGGGCGTCATCTTCCACGACTAAAATCAGGCTTTTGGCCCATAGTTTCGACTTACTAATTTTCTCCACCATCTTTCCCAAGGCTAAGTCGTTGTCGGCCACCATGGAGCGCGGCCGCGGCGCATCCGGATTGCGGCCCTCGGTATGGTCGCTGGTCATGGTGATGATCGCTAAGTTGGGCGTGGTGCCGTTCTTCTCCCAGTCGTCCAGCCGTTCGCTGAAGGCGGCGGCGCGAATCTGGTCCGGCACCTTCATGGACGAAGGCGGAAACTTTTCGTCGAAGATCGGCCGCAAGGCGGGCACCACGCAGCGCGACCCCGTCACCTGCTTCCAGGTGCCGGCCTGATAGTGCCGCCAATACTCCTGCCACTTCAACATGTCGGTCTCGTTGATATCCTTCATCAAGCCATCCGGCCCCGGCGTGGCCGGCTCGGACACCGGACCCAGGAGCCGCACCTTTATCGGGCGCCGGGCGTCCTGCCAGAAAAAGCCGGCGGGCGAGACGGTAAGCGAATCGCCCATATTCCAGGCGTAACCGCGCGGCGCGGCCTGCAGGGCGCGCTCCGTGTGGTCCGAAACGAAGCCCATCATCAGCCATTGGTGGCCCTCGAAACTGATCGCGCCGCTCGAATAGAAGTTATCGAGTAAGACGTACTTTTCGGCCAGGGCATGATGATTTGGAGTTACTTCTTTTCCGTACATGAGTAACTTCTCGTCGCGGTTGCCTTTCGGAATATCGGAGAAGACCTGATCGTAAGTGCGGTTCTCCTTGATGATAAAGAAAACATGTTCAATTCCCAGACGCGACAAATCCTTCACGCCGCCCTGGGGAGTAAATCTCGGCCGTACTGACCACGCCACTTCGCGCGCACCCGCCTGTAGCTGTGCGGCCGGTGGATCGGGTACGGAGGAGAGCGAGCCCTGATAAACCCGGCTATTGTGCCCGCCGCTGGCCGATTCATCATTGCCCAAGCCCTTGACACTGGCAATCTGCAACGTGCCCGCGCCATCGACGCGGACGGCCGTGGGAAACCAACCCGTGGGCACCTTACCCGCCAACTGCCACTTACCGTTTTCGGCCGACAAGACGGCGACCGCATTCTCGCCGCCGCAAGCGACATAGAGGCGCTTACCGTCGGCGCGATAGGCCAACGAATTCGGCAGCAAGCCCGCCAGGCGGTTCGCCGGGTCGAGCCCGAAAACCGTCACCGCCAGCGTCTTAGTATCGACGAAGGAGAGCGTATCCCCATGCGCATTGGCCACAGCCAAGGTTCGGCCGTCGGGACTGAGGGCGATCCCGGCCGGCGCGAGGCCCACGGGAATGGACTTCGCCACGCCGGTAGCCGTCTCGAAGACCTGCACGGTGCCGGCCAGCACCGAACCCTGCTCGTCCACTGGCAAAGGCACGTCGCCACTCAAGGCCTGCTTCGCCTCGGCGCGTAGTGCGCCGCCTCGGTTGGACACGTAAAGCTTCTCGCCGGCCGCGTCCAACACCAAGGCGAACGGCGCCAGATCGGTTTTCCATCGCGCCGTCACCCGCTTGCTCTTGGGGTCAACCAGCGCGATCTCATTCGAATGATGCATCGCGGCAAAGAGCTGGCCCCCATCGCGCGAAAAGACCAGCCCCGTCGGAATCGGATGGCCCGGCAGGCTAATACGCTCCAGAGTGCCCAGCTTTCCGTCTACGGCATAGGTTATCCGCAACAAGGCGTCAGGCCCCGTACGCGTCGCTTCGCTGGCCCAGATCTCGCGGGTCTGCGGGCGGAAGCAGATGCCCACATAGGAAGTCGTTTTAGTAGCCACCCGGCTAATCTCACGGCCCGTGGCGAGGTCTATCGTCACGACGCTCGTTCCATTCAGCAAGGCGGCGAAGGTACCCGTGGGGTCAATGGCCAGGTCCGCCGGCCGGCCCTGGATCTCCGCCCGCGCTCGCCACGGCCGCACTAACTGGGCCGAAGCCACCAGATAGGCGTCATTGGCTTGACGCCCGGCCAACGCCGCGGTCGGCAGAATCGCGGAAAGGTCGGGTTGTTTTACCGCGGTCAAGACGGCGGCGGAGAACGCGAGCAAAAGAAGCCATTTTCTAGAGGACATCAGGCGCCAGCTTACCAAAGTGGCGATGAACATCCGATGAAGACCTAGCGCGAGACAGTGACCCGCACGACGCCTATAGCTAGGGGAAGGCTTCGTCGCTTCGTCTTCGTCACGCGGCAAACTCCGCCACCTTTGCCGCGCCGAGGCTGGCCTTCCCCCGCAGAAAGATCCAGCGGCCCAGACCCAGCATGACCCCCGCGCCGCCCCAAATCTTGCCCTCGTACAACCAGACGTTGCCCACATCGTCGGTCGGCACCGCCGTGAATAAAAGGGCCAGGAAAGTAACCAGCATGCCGCTGACAGGCGCAAGGCGCAACCCCGCCTTCCAGCCGCTGCCAAAGATATAGAAGTACGGGACGAACGAACACAGCACCATCATCGACACCAACTCCTGATAGGCGGCGCGCATCGTATCGCCCAACTGCATCGCGAGCAGGAGCGCGGTGCCGACGCCGGCCAGCGCGAACATCGACACGTGCGGCGTCCGCCAACGCGGATGGACGCGCCCGAAGACTTCCGGCAGCAAGCCATCCTTGGCCGCCGCGTAGGACAGCCGCGCTGTCCCCGCGCCCAAGCCGCCGAATTGACCCAGCACCGTCAACATCGACAAGCCGGCAAACACGAGCCCCAGCCAGGCGCCGGCCACTTGCCCCACCTGCACGATTCCGTAGAGGTCGCTGATCTCCGACGGCTGGCGCAGTACGACCATCGCCAGCGTGGCGGCGCTATAGAACAGCACCGCCAGCAGGGCTGCCGCCCAGCCTGCCCGCCGGATGGTGCGCTCCGGATCGCGAATCTCGCCACCCATCATCCCCAGCAATTCGAGCCCACTCAGGGCAAAGGCGATCTGCGACCAGAAGCTCAACGTCCTCCACCCGAGGGAAGGAGCCAAATGCAAAGGCGTCGCCGACCCCTGTCGCCCGTAGAACACCAAGCCGGTGCCCAACAGCAGCAGCACCATCAGCCAAGTGGCGATGCCGCCCACATTCTGGTTCCAGCGTCCCACGCGCACTCCCAAAATGTTGATGCCCATCCCGACCCAAATCGCGATCACCGAGGCTCCCACGATCAGTGTCCGGTTTTGCACCAGCGCGGGATCGATGGCGTAGGCCCCGATGCTGATGTAGGCGATCGCGGCGTTGGGAAACCAACTCGCGATGCCCACCCAATAAAGCCAGAAGGCCAGAAAACCGTGCCATTCGCCGAAGTCCTGGCGGGCCCAGACGTATTGCCCCCCGGCTTGAGGACGCCGCCCCGCCAGCAGGCCAATGCACTGCGCCATCGGCACCACAAAGAACAATCCCGCGACCAGGAACAACGTTACTGACCCTGGCCCGGCATGCGCCGCCAGCGCCAACCAACGGGTGCCGACGATGCAGGCCACACCCAGCAACGTGACGTCGCGCAGACCTAGCATGCGGTGCAATCCGGAATCGTTCATGGCTTGGGAGCCTACCAGTGTAGCGTCGTTGTGGGTTGTCGTTTATATAAGTCGTCCCCGCTGGCGGGAGGAGAAGAACCGATATTTCGGCTAAGTGACTTAACCTCTATGGGTTGCGAGGAAACCCAGGGATGCGCGTGGATGCCCCCGTGCGGACCTAAGTGATTTATATTTAACGATATAGACGGCGGGCGGCGGGCGGCGGGCGGGCGGCGATCAGTCACGGCCCGGCGGTAACTGGTGGGCTTGAGACCGCCAGTGCCTCGCGAGGGGCTAGAGAACCCAGGTCATCGCTTTTGCATCTGCTCGGACCGAGCTTTCTTCTCGAGTTCCTGCTCGCGCAACATTTGCTCCTGGTCTTTCTTGTGCTGCTCGGAGAAGCGCTCGTTCATCAGCGCCGCCAGATACTCACCCACCAGACGGTCGTTATTGGTCCAGAGCACCGCCTTGCGTTCCAAGTGCTGGATAGCTTTCTCGCGCTGCTTCTGGGCCACCAACGACATGGCATAGTTGCGATGGGCGAGAGCGAAGCCGAGGTCGAGCATGAAGGCTTGTTCGAAGTACTTTTCAGCCTTGGCCAACTCTTGCCGTTGGGCCGCGTAGCTGCCGAGGTTGTTGTAAGCGATGGCGCCGGTGCGCGCGTCGAGCCCGAGGTTGAGCCCGGTGACGAAGCTCTGCTCAGCTTCCGCGATGCGATTCAGGTTGTTGAGGGCGATGCCGCGTTCGAAGTGGGCGTCGCCGCTTTGGGGCACGCGCTTGATAGCCTGCTCCATAACAGCGAAGGCTTCGGCGGTCTTCTTTTGCGTGGTCAGGGCGCGGCCGTAGCCGACCCAGGCCACGGCCGAGTCCGGCCGGGCTTGGGTGACGAGCTTGAACTGCACCTCGGCGTCCACGGGTTGGCCTTGCCCGGCGAGAGCGAATCCGAGACCGAGGCGGGCTTCCATATTGTTGGGCTCGACTTCGATGGCGTGCTGGAGAAGCGGTACGGTGCCGCGGAAGTGGTTTAGTTGGGTCCAGGAGAGGACGGCGCACGCGAGCAGTGGGATGGCGAGGGCCTTGCCCGCAAGTGCTCTCCACGCGGCCGGGATGGCGAAGACCAGGGCCATCATCAGGCCCAGATGGGGAAGGTAGGTGGTGTGGTCCGCGCGGCCCCAAACGCTCGGAATCGCGAACGCCGGAAGCAGCAACACCAGGCACCAGGCTAGGCCCAGTTTCGTGATTGAGGCAGT
>JBBQQS010000026.1:0-20056 GCA_038215525.1 Bryobacterales bacterium | reverse complement strand
GTGTCGATGAAGGTGTCGTTGGGCGAGCTCCAGACGAGCGTGATCCAACTGCCGATCTCGAACCAGTCGCCGGCCTTCTTTGAATACACTGAATCCACCGGCCAGCGTTCAGCGGCGGCCTTGGATGGGGCTTTCCGCGTGGTGGGCGCGGGCAACGCCGTGCGCCGGGGCGCGCCGATTCAGCTTTACTTAAACGGCCTCGGCGCGGTGGACAACCGTCCGGCTTCGGGAGAGGTCGCTCCGTCGCAACCTTTGGCCACCAACCGGGTTCTACCGGAAGTCACCATTGGCGGCCGTCCCGCGCAGGTGATCTTCTCGGGCCTCGCCCCGGGCATCGTCGGCCTTTATCAGGTGAACGTCGTGGTGCCGGCGGATTCCCCGGTGGGCCGTCAAGCGGTGACGTGTTCCGTGAACGGGATTGCCGCGCCTAGTACTTTTGTTTCTGTGCAATAGCGCTACCATCGAGGTAACGTGTTTTTGATCTGTACTCGATCGTTGGTGCGCCCCGCGTCCAAACGCTCATAAAAAGGACTCGCATGCCGCGCTATCTTTTCGCCTTCGTCTTTATTGCTCTTGGCGGCGCACAAACCATCGTCCCGGGCCGTTTCATTGTCGAGATGGAAGAACCGGCGAAGGGTGTCCGGGCGGCGATCTCGTCGCGCGAGATGGGTGCCGAAGTGCTCGCCCAGTCCCGCTACGCGGTCGTGGTGAGGGATGGCGATGAAGCCAAGCTTCGCCAAGTCGCTGGCGTCAAGGCCGTTTACCCGGTGATTGAAGGCATCTTTCTGCTGGATCGGGCGCTCGAACGCTCGAAGATCCCGGCCGCCTGGAACCTCGCCGGAGGGCAGATCAACGGCGGACGCGGGATGAAGATCGCCATCATGGACTCCGGGGTGGAAGCGACGCACCCGGCCTTCCAGAGTTCTGAGCTGCCCATTCCTGAGGGATTCCCCAAGGTCCGGGCGGAAGTGGACCGCCCGCTCACTGGCAATAAACTGATCGTCATTCGCAACTACCAGGACCTCCAGGGCGTGCGGAACGCCTCGGCTACCGATCGCGATGGCCATGGCACCTCGACCGCCGGTACCGCCGCCGGTGTGGTGCAGGCGACGCCGCGCGGGCCGCTCTCCGGCGCCGCGCCCGGTGCGCAATTGGGCATTTACAAGATTGGACCCGCGTCCAGTGGCAATGTCTTCACCAGCGACGCCCTGGTGATGGCAATCGACGACGCCGTCGCCGACGGCATGGACGTTATTAACATGAGCATCGGCTTCGCCTTTTCGACGCCCACCGGGCTTACGCCGATTACCAACGCCATTGAGCGGGCCGAAAAGGCGGGCGTGATTGTGATCGGCTCGGCTGGCAACTCCGGGCCGGACCCGAATACGATTGGCGCGGTTTCCACCACCTCCGCGATGCTGCAGGTCGGCGCCTTGAGGAACGACCGTATCTTCGCCTCCGCCGCCCGCGTCGAAGGTGTCGACCCACTCATTGGCATTCCCGGAGACACCTCTTCGGCCTTTGATTCGGTCTCCGGCACGCTGCTCGACACGGGGACCCTCAACAACGGCACCCTCGACAACGCCGACGGCTGCGCCAACTACCCGGCCGGTGCGCTGTCGGGACGTATCGCGTTCATCTCCCGAGGCACCTGCACTTTTGAGCAAAAGCTGAATCGCGCCGCCGCCGCCGGCGCTATCGGTGCGCTGCTTTATAACCACCTGGAGGGCGAAGGCTCTTTCCGGATGGCCACCGGCTTGGCTACCTTGCCCTCAATGATGCTGGGCAATTCAGACGGCCTGGCCCTGAAGGCCCGCTTGCTCAATGCCGACTTGGCCGTTACCCTGGACTTCAAAAGCGGCCCGGTAGCGGTGGACGGCAACCGCTTGGCCGACTTCTCCTCCCGGGGCCCCGCGGCGGATCTGATGATCCGCCCCGACTTCTCCGCGGTGGGCCAAGATGTCTATCTGCCTACCCAAAGCAAGTTCCCGACGGGGGAAATCTACTCGGCCGATGGCTATACGGTGCTCGACGGCACCAGCTTTTCCGGACCGATCACCGCCGGCGCCGCCGCTGTACTCAAGGGTCTGCGCCCCGGCCTGACGGCGGCGCAGTACCGCAGCCTGCTGGTGAACACGTCCTCGACGGTAGAACGCGGCGGGCGCATCGTGCGGCCCCAGGAATCGGGCGCGGGCTTGCTGAATTTGGAGGCGGCCACCGTCGCTGTCACCACGGCCAACCCGGTCTCGCTTACCTTCTCCGCCTCCTCCGGCACCGTCGACGCGACGCGTATTGTCACCTTTGATAACCTCGCCAATGAGCCGGACCAGTTGTCGCTCTCTATCGAGGCCCTCGACGGCAGGACGGCCCCCAAGGCGCCCGCCGCCGTGGTGCTGCAGGCCAGAGGCCGTGCCGCGGTGAATGTCAGCTTCGAAGCCACCGCACTCGCCCCCGGCCCTTACCAGGGTTGGCTGATCGCCCGCAGCGAACGCACCGGGCAAGCCATCCGCGTGCCCTATTGGCATGGCGTGGGCAGCGACAAGGCCACCGCCGTTACCCCTTTGCTGGGAGCCAGTTCGGCTCGAGTGGGCGTC
This sequence comes from Bryobacterales bacterium, assembly GCA_038215525.1. GTDB lineage: Bacteria > Acidobacteriota > Terriglobia > Bryobacterales > Bryobacteraceae > JALHNI01. The sequence continues at coordinate 17,462 of JBBQQS010000026.1, read as the reverse complement.
CGGCTCCAATTCTTCGTCCAACTAACGGACTCGGCAGGCTTGCTCACCGATGGCGCCAAGCCCACCCTCAATGCGGTCGCCAACGGCAGTGACGTCTCCGGCCGCGTCGTTAGCTTCCTGCAGCAGGGCACAGGCTTCTGGGTGGCATCCGTCACCCTCGTTGCCGGCACCAACACCTTCGAGGTGGAAGCCGGCGACTTGCGTTCCATCGTCCGGCTGACCGGCGAGTAAGCACGGCTCAACGTTTACACTTGTGAATAGATGAACGTTCGCAAGGCAGTAATTACGGCCGCCGGCCGCCGCCAACGGGGGATTCCGCTCCAACGAGTGATTGACCGTGATGGCGTGGAGAAATCCGTGCTGCGCGCGTTGCTGGACGAAGTGCTCACCGGGCCGATTGAAGAGCTGGGCCTGGTGGTGGCGCCGCACGATGAAACCGCCTTCCTCGAGCTGGCCGGCGAACACCTGAGCCGGGTGCGGATCATCGTGCAGGCCGAGTCTCGCGGCTACGGCCATGCGATCGCCTGCGCCAAGGACTTCACCGCCGGCGAGCCCTTCTTCCACTGTGTGAGCGATCACCTCTTCGTCTCCGGGCTGCCTCCTGGCGGTCTCACGCAACTGCTCGTTCAGTTGGCCGTCAACGAGTCCTGCGTGGTGTCGGCGGTGCAGGCTACGCCCGAGCGGCTGCTGACCGATTTCGGCGCCGTCGGCGGCCAGCGCATCTCCGGCCGCGATGGCCTCTACCGTGTGCAAGCCGTGCTCGAGAAACCCACGCCCACCGAAGCCGAGCAGCAACTCGTCGTGCCCGGCCTACGCGCCGGCCATTATCTCTGCTTCTTCGGCATGCACGTCCTCACCCCGCTGGTGATGGAGTGGCTCGCCTCGGGCGAGTTTGCCAACCTCTCCGAAGCGCTCGCCAAAGTGGCCCAGCGCGAGACGTACCTGGCCACTGAACTGCCGGCGCGCCGCTACGACCTGGGCTTGCGCTACGGCCTGATGAACGCCCAACTCGCCGTTGCCCTGGCCGGGCCGGACCGCGAGGATGTCCTCGCCCGCCTGGTGGAACTGTTGGCCGTACCGCAGCCGGTGCGGCGCCCATGACGGTGCTGGAGGAGATCCTCACCTCATCCGATCCGCAAGTGCGGGATTGCGCGCTGGAGAGCTTTGCCGCCAGCGCGACGCCGGCCATGCTGCTGGAGGAAGCGGGGGCGCTCGAAGCGCTGCGCCATCGGCACGACAACCTCTACGTGCGGGTCCGAGCGCTGTTCTTCCTGTACGCGATTCACCGTTTCTACCTGCCCGCCAAGGCTTCCGTGCCCCAGCGGGCATTGATCCCCGGCGCGGGGGTTGAGCACCTGCTCAACCGGCGCTTCGAAGAGGCGATCCAGGTCTTTCTCCGCGAGCCGACCAGTGCCCCGGTTTCGAGCGCCCTCGGCATGGCCTATCAGCGCGAAGCCTTCCAAACGCTGGCCGACCAGGTGCGCCGCAGTGTGAAGAGCGTGCGCGGTAACCAATGGATGTTTCGTTGCGGCCATCCACTCGACTATCCCTTGCGCCTGCGCCCCGAGTTGCTCGATCACGCCGAGGGTGGATTTCCGGTGCTGCACGAGTCGACGCCCGTGCGCATGGACCTGACCCATAGCGGTTGGAGCGACATCTTCTTCCTCGGGATGGACTTCCCCGAAGGCGCCCGGGTGCTGAACGTCTCGATCGACCTAGCCGTGAAAGGCGTCGCCCGCCCGCCCGTGGAAGCCTTTCTCCGCGTCATCGACCAGCCTGTGTTGCGCCTCACCAGCATCGACCTCGGCGCCACGGCGGACCTGACCAGCCTGCGCGAGCTCTTCAACTTCGGCGAAGATTATTTAGGCCTTTTGAAGGCCGCCGTGATCGCCGGCGGTTTAGTGCCGCCGGGCCTCGAAGGGGCTGACCAACCGCTGGAGGCGTTGCTGGCCAAACTCACCGGCAATCCCGGTTACGGCCTCGAAATCGCGAGCCAAGTGAATGACATCCCCAAGGGCTCGCGCCTGGCGGTTTCCACCAACTTGCTGGCGTCGCTGATCGCGGTGGTGATGCGCGCCACGGCCCAAACGCGCAGCCTGACGGGCACCTTGGCCGAGGACGATCGGCGTCTGGTAGCGGCGCGGGCGATTCTCGGCGAGTGGCTCGGCGGCTCCGGCGGCGGCTGGCAGGATTCGGGCGGCGTTTGGCCGGGCATGAAGCTGATTGAAGGCCAGATCGCCCAAGCGGGTGACATCGAGTACGGCATCAGCCGCGGTTGTTTGCTTCCGCGGCACAAGCTGATCGAGCTCTCGCCTGATACACGAGCCAAGCTCGAAGCGAGCCTGGTGCTCGTCCACGGCGGTATGGCGCAGGACGTCGGGCCGGTGCTTGAGATGGTGACCGAGAAGTACCTGCTGCGCAGCGAGAAAGAGTGGCAGGCGCGTCAGGCCGCTATCGGGGTGATCGACGAGGTGCTGGCCGCCCTGCGCGCCGGCGACATCCCAGCCTTGGGCGCCGCCACGGAGCGCAACTTCTTCGGGCCACTGCAGCAGATCATCCCCTGGGCTACCAACGCCTACACCGAACGCGTGATCGCCCGCACGCGGGCCGAGTTTGGCGCGGACTTCTGGGGCTTTTGGATGCTGGGCGGCATGGCCGGCGGCGGAATGGGCTTTATGTTCGCGCCGGAGGTGAAGGCGCGGGCCATGGTCCGGTTGGGCGAGATCCTCAGCGAAGCGAAGCGCGAACTCGAAGCCGCGGTCCCCTTTGCCATGGAGCCCGTGGTGTACAACTTCGCCATCAACGAATACGGCACGCGCTGCGAACTGCTGCGCGGGCAAGAGGCGCTGATGCCGCCGGGCTATTACAACTTACTGGCCCCGGCGTTGCTACGGCTCGACCCGCGGACGCTGTCGCCCGGGCGGCGGGCGGAGCTTGAGCGATTGAGCGACGCGTCCCGGCAGCCCGGCCCCTTCGGACAGCTGCCGCGGGTCCTATTTGAGACGCTGGTGCCGCGCTCGGCGGGCACAGTGGTGAGAGACGCGCTGCCCGCGCTGCTGGAACAGTATGGCTTCGACCGGCAGCAGCACGAACTCATCCGGCAGGAAATGCGCCAAGGCCGCATTGGCTTGGCGCAGAATCGACTGCCCTCGACGGCGACGCTTTCCGACGTCGACCCCGAAGAGATCGCCGACGCCGGGCGCGATCTGACGCCCGCGCATACGAAACTGGGCGAAGAGGCTTTGCGCGCCGGGGCCATGGCAGTGGTCACCTTGGCCGGCGGGCTCGGCACGCGCTGGACCAAGGGGGCCGGCGTGGTTAAGGCGCTGAATCCTTTTGCCAAGATCGCGGGCCGGCATCGGGACTTTGTCGAGGTCCACTTGGCCAAGAGCCGGCGGGTGAATCAGCAAATTGGGATCGCGCTACCTCATGTCTTTACGACGAGTTATTTAACCCATCCGGGCATGGAGCAGGCTCGGCACGCTTACGAAGGGCCGCTGTTCTTATCCGCGGGCCGGAGTATTGGTTTGCGGATGGTGCCCACCGAACGCGATCTGCGTTTTGCCTGGGAAGAGAGCCGGCAACAACAATTGGACGAACGCCAGCAGAAGATTCGCGCTAGCGTCCGCACGGCCTTGATCGGTTGGGCCAAGGGCCTCGGCGAAGCTGCTGATTATACCGATAACTTACCCTTGCAATGTCTGCATCCGGTGGGGCATTGGTACGAAATTGCCAACTTACTCCTAAATGGCACGCTGGCCCAGTTACTCGTTGAACGGCCCAAGTTACAGTACTTACTCGTGTATAACATCGATACCCTGGGTGCCGCGGTAGATCCCAGCTTGCTGGGCTGGCACATCGCCTCCGGCGCGGCACTTACCACGGAGGTGATCCCTCGCTTTATCGAAGACCGCGGCGGCGGTCTGGCCAAAGTGAACGGCCGGGCCCGGCTGGTGGAAGGCTTGGCACTGCCCCAGGAAGAGCTCGAGTTCGAGCTTTCGTTCTATAACTCACTCACCACCTGGGTGAGCATTCCGGATTTACTGCGGGCCTTCGGTTTACCGGCCGCCGACTTAGCCTATCCCGAACGCGTCCACACGGCGGTTCGCCGGTTAGCCGCGCGCATGCCGACTTACCTGACGCTCAAGGACGTCAAGAAGCGCTGGGGCAAGGGCCAAGAGGACATCTACCCGGTGGCGCAATGGGAAAAGCTCTGGGGCGATATGACCGCCCTGCCTGAACTCGACAGCCGCTTCATCGTGGTGCCGCGTCCCCGCGGTCAACAGCTCAAGGAGCCGGCGCAGTTGGATGGTTGGTTACGGGATGGGTCAGCGGCCTATGTCGAGTCGTTGGGCGTGTGGGCCGGATAGATGTCCTGATGGGTTGAGGTCCTGACCCTCCTTACTTCCCCACTGTCGACGGATTCGGTTTCGGGGTCAATCAGCCAACCCAAAGGGAGACTCAGTAACGGCCGGGCCGCGCGAAGTGGTCTATATTTCGGCGAGTCCCACCGCGCGCTACTTGCCGCGTAAGTAGGCGTCGTCGCCACGTCGCCAATCTTCGCGGACCGGGCTGAAGACGTCGATGGCCACCGAATCTTCGAGCGCGATGACGCTGTGGGGCAAGTGGGGGGCGATCTCCATCACCTCGCCGCCGGCCACTTCCACCGTCTTATCGGGGAAGACAAAGCGCAGGCGGCCGCTGAGCATCACGGTCATCTGTTCATTGACATGGTGATGGGTGGGTACCGAGGCGCCGGCCTTCATTTCCAGCCGGGCGATGGTGAGATGGATGCCGTGAACGGCCTGGCGGACTACCAGGGCGTTCATTTGTTCGCGTTCGATTTCGTTCCAGGAGTGTAGCGTCATTCGGGCCACATGATACCATCGAAATTACGTGCATCACACTGGCCCAGAGCGCAATCCGGACCAAATCATCAGCCGGAGGCTCACAACATGAAGGGCGTCGTCCTCGCGGGGGGCACCGGCAGCCGGTTATTCCCCCTTACCAAAATCACCAATAAGCATCTGCTTCCCATCTACGACAAGCCGATGATCTACTACCCCATTGAGACTTTGGTGGAGGCGGGGGTGCGCGAAGTACTGGTGGTGACTGGCGGCCGCAATGCGGGAGACTTTCTGCGCCTGCTTGCCAATGGCAAGGAGTTCGGCCTGCGCCAGATCAACTACGCTTATCAGGAACGCGAAGGCGGCATCGCCGAAGCGTTGGCTTTGGCGGAGCACTTTGCCAAGAATGAACCCATCTGCGTCATCCTGGGCGACAACCTGATCGAAGGCTCCATTGCGGAGGCGGCCGCGGACTTCGCCCGGCAGAAAGTGGGCGCCAAGATCCTGTTGAAAGAGGTCCCCGACGCTTCGCGCTTTGGCGTGGCGGAGCTTGAAGGCGACCGGATCATTGGCATCGAAGAAAAACCCGAACACCCCAAAACGAATCTCGCCGTGACGGGTATTTATATGTACGATTCGACGGTGTTTGAGAAGTGCCGACACTTGAAGCCCTCGCGGCGCGGCGAACTAGAGATCACTGACGTGAACAACGCCTACATCCGCGAGGGCACCATGAGTTTTAACTATATTTCCGGCTGGTGGACCGACGCTGGCACGTTCGATTCCCTTCGCCGGGCGACGAACCTCGTCGCCGAAACCCGCGCCGGGGCGCCCTCCTCATGAGCGTGCCTGCCCCCATGCACAGCCTCGACTGGGACTCCATCGCCAACCCCAAGGGGATTGGCAGGGTGATCATGAAGCCGGATGCGGCCGATCTGATCGAAGGTGTGCGCATCCAGTCCTTAACGCTGTTTCCGGATGACCGGGGCTACTTCCTCGAAGTGTTCCGCTTGGGCGAAGGCTTGCCGGGTGGCTTTCCGGCGGCGTCCACGCAGGTGTCGGCGGCGTTGAGCTATCCGGGGACGATTAAGGCCTTCCACTATCACCGGCACCAGACGGACCTGTGGTGCCCGGCGCAAGGGATGTTCCAAGTGGGCCTGTGCGATCTACGGTCGGGTTCGCCCACGTATGGACTGCGCAACACGCTCTACGTCGGCCAACTGCGGCCGTGGCAGATTCTGATTCCGCCGGGGGTGGCGCATGGCTATAAGGTGATCGGTGAGCAGGCCGCGATGTTGGTGTACGTGACGGACCGTCATTACAACCCGGCCGACGAGGGCCGCATCGCGCACGACCACGCCGGGATCCACTACGACTGGGAACTACAACACAAATGAAGTTATTCGTTACCGGTGGCGCGGGATTTATTGGGTCGGCATTTGTGCGCAGCAGTTTGGCGCTCTCGACCGTGACGCGCATCGTGAATCTCGATAAATTGACTTACGCGGGGAATCTCGAGAATCTGGCTTCGGTGGAGGCAGACCCGCGCTACCGGTTCGTGCAAGGCGACATTACCGACGCCGCGCTGGTGGAGAGCTTGCTGGCCGAAGAGCAGCCCGACGCGATCGTGCACTTTGCGGCCGAATCGCATGTGGACCGCAGTATTCACGCGCCCGCGCCGGTGTTCGAAACCAATCTCCGCGGTACCTTTGTGCTGCTGGAAGCGGCGCGGGCGGCCAAGCTGGCCCGCTTTGTGCATGTTTCGACGGATGAGGTTTATGGGTCAATCGACGCGCCGCACGATGCCGACGAGAAGTATCCGCTGATCGCCTCCAGCCCTTACTCGGCGTCCAAAGCCGGTTCCGATTTACTCGCGCTCTCTTACTTCACGACTTACAAATTGCCGGTGCTGGTGACGCGGGCCTCGAATAACTACGGCCCCTATCAATTTCCGGAGAAATTGATTCCGCTGATGATTTCGAATGCGCTCGAGGGCCGGGACTTGCCGATTTACGGCGACGGGATGCAGGTACGCGATTGGCTCTATGTCGACGACCATTGCGCGGGCATCCGGGCGGTGCTGGAGCAGGGCCGGGCGGGCGAGGTCTATAACATCGGCGGAAATTGTTCGCTGCCGAATTTAGAAGTCGTGCGGCGGATCCTGCGGGCCACCGGACAGCCGGATAGCTTGATGAAGACCGTGGCCGATCGGCCGGGGCATGACCGGCGCTATGCCTTAACCAGCGAGAAGCTGGAGCGGGAGACGGGCTGGTCGCCGCGGATGGACTTCGACCGCGGGCTGGCACTTACCGTCGACTGGTACCGGGAGAATCGCAGCTGGGTGGACCGCGTGCGAAGCGGAGAATACCGGCGCTTCTACGACGTGAATTACGGCGGACGATAGCTTCCGTTTATCGTGGCAAATTGGCTCGAGGAGATCGGTAAGGCCCGCCCAGTGGAACTCACGCCCGGCTTATTGGCCGCCACCGTGCCCGGCGACTTCAGTGTGAGGCTCGCCTGCGGACTGGCTGAACTCGCCGCGCAGGGCAACGCTGAGCGTGAGCCCTGGAGCGAAGTGACCCAAGGCGAAGATCATTTTGTCGCTTTCTGGGGCCCCGGCTTGGCGGCGCACCTGCTGGCGCCGCAGCAATTCCAGCGGGCCTTTGCCGAATCGCTGCCGGAGCACGAGCTTCGCCAACGGCTCGGTAGCGGTCGCCTGTGGCTCGGCGGCCACGGGCTCGGTGGCGCCTTCGCGTTACTGGCGGGCGAATGGTGCGCCACCCAAGGCCGGCCGGTGGCGGGGATCTACACCTTTGGCTGCCCGCGGGTGAGCGACCTCCGGGTGCAGGCTCCGGTGTTCCGCGTCGTGAATGGCATCGACGTCGCGGCCACCGTGCCGCCGCCCTGGCGCTGCCGCCACACGGGCCGGCACGTTTGGATCGACCCGACTTCCGGCCGGGTCATCCTGGAGCCCAACCTGTGGCAGCGCCTGCCCGCCTTTGCCGCGCAGAATCGTTGGATGGTACACTTGGTCGCCCAGGGTCTGCGCCATGGTTACCCGCGCGCCGTGGATGAGTTACTCACCCAAGTGCTCGCCGACCACTCCCCCAACGCTTATGTCGATCGTCTGCGGGCCGCCCTGCGTTAGACGCTCCAGAGACTTTCGGAAAAAGGCCATTCCGGCGCGATCCACTGCCGGACGAAGGTAAATCCTGCCGGCTGGGCCAAGGTGGGAATGCACTCCGGCCGGAACTTATGGGAGGACTCGGTCCAGATGGTTTCCCCCAGCGCAAACTCGTACCCAAACTCGCCGATCCGCACACGCTGCGCGGTGCGCGAAAGTAAGTGCATTTCGATGCGGTTTTCGGCTGGATCATAGCGGGCCTCATGCGCGAATCGCCGGAGGGCGAAGTCCGCGCCTAACTCGCGGTTGATGCGGGCGAGTAAGTTCAGGTTAAAAGCCGCCGTCACGCCCGCGGGGTCGTCATAGGCGTCGAGCATCGTCTCGAGCGGCTTTACCAGGTCGCAACCCAGCAGCAGGGCATCGCCCGGCCGCAGCAGGCGCCGCAACTCAGCCAGAAACTGCCCCCGCTCCTCGCTGCCGAAATTCCCAATCGTGCTGCCGATAAAGAGCACTAACAAAGGCTCCCGCGGATGGAGCATCGCCTGGGCCGCTTGCAGACCGTCCAGATAGGTATGCCGTACGGGAGTCACCTGGGCGACGGAGGAGAGTTCGGTGGCGCAGAGGGCGAGCGCCGTTTCCGATAGGTCGATGGGAAAGTAACGCGGATTTTGTAAGTGCCGCAGGATCGGCTTTACTTTGTGCCCGGTGCCGCAGCCCAGTTCCGCCACGGCCCGAAAACGGGCGGGTAGTTCTGGAGCGAGTAAGTCCAGCAAGCGTGCATCCGCGCGGGTGAGTCCGTATTCGGGCAACACGGTGATTGCCTCAAACAACGCGCTGCCAACCGCGTCGTATAGATACTTGGAGGGCAATTCCTTCTGCGCGCGGGACAAGCCCACCCGCACATCGTCAGCAAAGCTACAGTTCATTTTTCCACCACTCGAAAAGCCGCGTAAGCGTAAGGATAGTCAGCCCGAAACCAATTGCGAAAGCTGGGCCGCAGGAAGCGCTTGGCGGTCCGCGGGGACGCGCCTTTTAGCACGAAGTGTTCGCCATCGAAGAAATCGGCCGAGTAAGTGGGATAGAAAGGCAAAGGCACAAAGCCAGCGAAGGGCGCAAACGGCGTCCGCGTCCATTCCCACCCGTTGCCGATGAGGGGCCCGGTCTTGTGTACGGCTACTGGATCCCAGGTGGCAAAGTCGTAATTCCCGGGTAAGTGCGGTAAGTGGTCCGCCAGGCGATGGAATTGCGCTTCCGTCAGCAACGTCTGTCCGCGCCACTCGGCGTAGGCCACGGCTTGCCGCTGCGTCACATACACCGGCGCGTGCATGCGCAGGGGCTGCAGTTCGAACATTCCCCGATAATACCAGCGGCCCGATTCCTGCCGCCAGAAACGCGGCGCCGTCCCGCCGTCTTCCACATACTGCAAATACTCTCCATTCGTTACCTTCTCCGGCGCGCAACGAAAGGCGGGTACGTCAACCATATGTTGGCCGAACTCATTGTCCCAGCCGAAGACCTCGTCGTCCACTTTGCCCAGGGTGGCCACGGCCGCCGGCACGTCGATTGACTCTTCCCGCGGCGGCCTCTCGAGCGTAGCTAAGCCAGTCGCTAGCGCCGGAAGTTTATGCTCGTAAGGCAAGTTGTGCAGCAGGTAGGCGAGTGTTTCGGCATGCATCAGGCGGTGCTCAATCGCCGCTTCCACCAACTCGGGCGGCGCATGCGGCAGACGCCGGTCAATCGTCTCTCGCGCGCGTTGGCTGTAGCCATGGATCTCCGCCTCGGCGGGCCAATCTTCGGGCTGGTCTTGCGGCAACTGCCCCATCGGCGGGTCAATACCGAACTCGAACAATTGGTCGAAGGTGGGGTGAAACGAACGCTCATCGAGGCCACGGCGGCAGATCATATTCCAGTCAAAGGCTTCAAGGTGGCCCAGGTAAAAGATCAACCGATGCCTCTCCGGCACTGGCCGTTCCCTGATTGCGTCCGGCCGTAGCAGAGGCCAAAGCGCATCGGTAACCGCCCGTGCCTCCACCACCTCTCGGAACAACGCTTCATGGTGTGTCGTGGTTGCAGCGAACAAGGCGGCAGAATTCTCCCTTCACCTTTAGAGGCCAATCGCGGCCCATTGGGTTCGCGAATTTTGCCGAACCTCGGTCACAATGAATGGAAAATATTTTTTTGCGCCATAACCCATTCTTTATCAACCACTTCCAAAAATCGACCTCGGCGCGTAGGGGCTTGATTTTAGGCCGCGCCTGACATCCTGAAGGTGGAGGAAAACATGCCCACCCTAAAGCAGAGCGCCGACTATCGCGCTGAGACGAACCACCTGCGCGCGTACTTGAAAGACGAGTCCCGCGTCATTCGTGGCGTCGGCATTGCCTGGTATCGCAACGCGGAGGATTTCCGGTTGTTGATGACCATGTTCGAACCGGGTTCGGTTCTGAAGATGACATATCCGGAGTGGCTCGCCCTAGCCGATGAGGCCTTCGATCGCCTCACCGGGGAGGGGGCGCGCGTCGTCAAAGCCTACCTCGACCCCCATCCATTCGCCGCCTGGTGCAAGGAACACAACCTGAAGCTGGATCAGCACGCCCGCACCATGTACGCCGGCTGGTACGCCCAGATCACCGATACCCCGGTGAATCCATTCGAGCGGCGCGTCGACCGGAACTAAGCGGCGCCTCCGTAGAAACCCCTACCGCTTCATATGCGGTAGGGGAAACGCGGACTTTCCCCAATTCTGCCGGGACCATCCTCGTCGCCCTGGCGCGCCGCAATTCACACTTACAGCCAACGAACTAAGGAAGAAATAATCTGATACCCGTCCATAAACTTAAACGGACTCTCCCCCATCGTGTAATGCCCACACGGTAACTTAGCGACTTCATGCCGAATCCCGTGTTCCTTCACGCACGTCAGAATCTCTTCCGACAAATAGGGCAGAAAAGTCGTATCGTATTCCGTGTAAATGAACTTTTGCCGCTTGTGCCCGTGGGCCGCATACTTGGCCATATAGTTCACCGGACTTATGCACTGCCACAACGCCCGCAGTCGTTCCATGTCTAAGTGCTCGGCTAAGGTATTTTTGATGTGAATCGTCGAGAGGCCGGTCCACACCACGTCGCTGAAATGCGAGCTGCAATGGTTAAAGACATTTACCTTGATGCGCTCGTCGTGGGCCGAGGCCAAAAAGGCGTAGCAGGAGCCCAGGCTAGTACCTACCACTCCCAGACGGTGGAAGCCCTGTTGAGTGAGCCAATCGAAGCAGGCGCGCGTGTCGATGACGGCTTGCCGTGTGGCGTCAATAGTGCGGCAGATGTTGGAGGAGACGGCGTAATCGGCGCGGGTGAGCTCTGGCGGCATGCGCTGGTCGTGATAGGGCAGGCTCAGGCGGATGACGGTAGGCCCGAACCAGGCAATCCCCTGGCACAGCCCGACATGTTGGGCCGCATGCGAATTCCAATGCGGCAGCACCACCACGGCGCGGCCCTGCGGATTTCGGCCCGGAAAGACGCGCGCATGCACCGTGTTGTTAGGGCCAGGGGGGGTGGCGCAAGGGCTGGTAAAGGTGAGCCGGTCGCCGTCCAGGGCGAAATCCCGCGGCGGCGCGTAGCTGAAGAACTCGTCACTCGTCAAAATGATGTGCCGGTTCAGCTCGGCCAGGTCGTCTTCGGGCGAATGGCCATTGGCGGTCACGGCGCGAGGCCAGGCCGAGGTATAGCCGAGCCCCCACTCAAAGGGCCGCTCCACGCGGTCCGTCGAGCGGAAACAGAGGTGGTTCTCCCACTCATTCACCCATTTGCGGTATGGCTTCTTCCACACCACTTGATTTTACCAGCCCACCCAAGAACGGTGCCCTCGAAGGGTACTGTTGGCGCCTTAAACTGCCGATTATCCCCTTGAATGGCGATTCGCACCCTCATCTTCCTCATCTGCACCGCCGTCATGGCCCCCCTCCTGGCAAAAGAGGCACCCCGAACGATGACCACTCGCAAGGTGATCACCGCCAGCGCCTTCAGCGAGAAGCGCGCCAAATCGCTCCGCAGCATGAAGAGCATGAAGAAGAAGAAACAGCGCGCACCCAAGAGTCACTGGGGCGCGCCCAACACTCGCCGGAAATCCTGACTTCCACCGGCTCTCCGATCCCCGACTATTGATGGGACCATATCAGAGTGAGCCAGTACTGTAGCGGTTGCGGCGGGTCGCTCGAAAAGCTCGAGCTGGTATGTACGGTTTGCGGGCAGTTGGTCTACGCCCAGGACCTTGAACGCCTCGCCACGGAAGCGAAGACCCTCGAAAGCACCCTGGACTTCGACGGGGCGATCGAGTGCTGGCGTCGCGCGCTGTTGTTGCTGCCGGCCGAATCCCTGCAAGCGGCCAAGGTGCAGGCGCACGTCGACCAACTCAATGTCCGCCGCTCCAATGAGGCCGGCCGGCACGAAGAAGAGGCCAAAAAGGCGAACTTTCTGAAGCGTTTCGGCGGGCCCTTGCTCGTCATCGGCGGGCTGTTATGGAAGTTCAAGGCCATCGTCGTGCTGGTGTTCACCAAAGCCAAGTTTCTGCTCTTTGGCTTGGCCAAGTTGAAGACCGTGGCCTCGATGTTCCTGTTCTTCGGCGTCTACTGGGCACAGTTCGGCTGGGTGTTTGCCCTGGGCTTCGTGCTGAGTATCTACGTCCACGAAATGGGGCACATGTGGATGCTGCGCCATTACGGATTGCGGGCCTCGCCGCCGTTGTTCATTCCCTTTGTGGGTGCCTTTGTCGCGCTCTATGATTCGCCCGCCGATGTCCATCAGGACGCGCGCATCGGCTTAGCCGGACCCACTTGGGGCCTCGGCGCCGGAATCCTTTGCGGATTGATGGCCGCCACCAGCGGCGCGCCAATTTGGATGGCGCTGGTGCACACCATTGGGTTCATGAACCTGTTCAATCTGCTGCCGGTCTTCTTTCTGGATGGCGGCCGCGGCGCACGGGCGCTGGATACGCAACAACGGTGGCTCGCCTTGGGGCTCTCCTTGGTGCTGGCTTTCACGTTGGGGCAGCCATTCTTGTATGGGATTGCCGCCTGCTTCGGCTACCGGCTCTATAAAAAGGACGCGGCCCCGTATGCCGATTGGCCGGCCTTCTGGCAGTTCGGTGGCTTGATGGTGTCGTTGGGTTTGTTGAGCTCTATCCCGGTGAGCGTCGGCCGGTGAATTGCTTAGAATCAAACGTAAATTTTCATTGACAGACAAACCGAAATCGCCAGTTACTTGGCCTTAAGTTCGATCCTTCTCTTGGGCACTTTCGGCACGGACTCCCCCGCTGGCAAGCGTCACCATCAGCGCTGCATCTGGGTCTTGGCCTTGATGATCCTCGGTATCGGCCTAGGCGCTCTGTTGCCGAAACCCTACCATCACGCGGTGGCGCTCTTAACTGGGCTGGCGGTTGCCTTTATCGCCGTCGAGATGTGGCGTTATGTCGATAGCCTGGACGAACTGGAGCACCGCTTGCAGATGGAGGCCTTGGCCTGGGCCTACGTGATCTTGATTGCCTTGGCCATGTCGCTAGGTGGCCTGGCGCTGGCGATCGGTTGGAAAATCGACCCGGCTTGGCTGATTGCGTTGGAGCCGGTGCGGGCGTGGCGGCTGCACGCGTTGGTGCGGAGGTTCACATAAATGACCTATTGTCTGCGAGTTTTGCGCGCCGAGCCCCAGTGGTCGCAGGCGGATTTAGCGGAGAAGCTGGGGTTGTCGAGGCAGACGATCAACGCGATCGAGACCGGCCGCTATGACCCCAGCTTGCCCTTGGCGTTTCAACTGGCGGAAGCGTTCGGGTTGCGGATCGATGAGATCTTCAATCCGCGGGAAGGGGCGAAAACCCAATAACGGTCCACTATTATAGCCGCGACTTAGCTGACCAGATCCTTGGCCTTGTGCGCAGCGGCGCCGGCCAAATCTTCCGCCTTGTCCGCGGCCGATTTGGCGAGATCGCTGGCTTTGTCCATCGCCGAGTGGCCGGCGTCAGCGATCGTTTCGCCTAGAGCCGAGGCTTTTTCGCCGGCGGCATGCGCCAAATCGCCGGCTTTGTCCATCGCCGAGTGGCTGGCGTCAGCGATCGTTTCGCCGAGCGAAGAGGCTTTCTCGCCGGCGGCGTAGGCGAGGTCCTCGGCCTTGTCGACTGCGGCTTTGGCGGCGTCGCTCACAATTTCGGCCGCGTCCGCAGCCATCTCTTTTGCTTTGTTCAAGAAGTCCATGAATTTACCCTACTCTGTTTCAAACAGGAATGGCTCTCAAGACGCTCCCTAGCAGGACCTGATGGGCCAATCGCTTTGGAAGTCTATCACCCTCCCGGGCGGGGCGATGACGTCTCCACGCGAATGTAACATGCATTCATTTCAACAACATGAGCACCTGTAAAAAAAGAGTCGAGCCTCGCCTAGTTGAATCAAAGCTCATGCGTGCAAATTTCAGCTCAGATAAAACTTCTCTCTCTTTTGTCCATTCTGCCCCTCGCCGCACAGGACACGGCCGGGGTGGGTACCATCGCAGGAATCGTCAAGAACCAGACCGCCAGCGTGACGGTGTGCATCCAAAACACGCAACGTTGCGCGACCACCGATGCCCAAGGGGGTTTTCGGATTTCGGAGCTTCGCCTGGGCGCTTACCGGCTCGTGGTGCGGACGCCGAACCAGCCGTCGGTGGTGAGCCCGGAACTGGTGGTGCGCGCCGGTCTAGTGGACACGGTGGAGATCACGCTCCCCGAGCTCAATGCGGTGCAGCAAAGTGTCACCGTCTCGGAGTCCGTCTTCGTGGCGCCTGAGGAGGTGAAGACTTCGAGCTTCTTCGTGCAGCGCTATGAAATCTTCAAGGCGGCCGGCGCGCAGCAGGACGTCTCGCGCTATGTGCAGACGCTGCCCGGCGTTGGCATCGGCAGCAACGACTTCCGGAATGACCTGATCGTCCGCGGCGGCAGTCCGCTCGAGAATCTCTTCGTCGTCGACAACGTGGAGATCCCGAACATTAACAACTTTGCTAACTTCGCCTCCGCCGGCGGCACCACCAGCATCCTCGATGCTGACCTCATCCGCGACGTCACCTTCCTGAGCGGTGGCTATCCCGCGCCCTTTATCAACCGGACCTCGAGCGTTCTCCAGATCGCCCAGCGCGAGGGCAGTCGCGAAGCCTTCAGCGGACGCGTTTCGTTAGGTTCGGCCGGCTTGGGGGCGATCCTCGAAGGTCCGCTCAAGAATAAGAAAGGCTCCTGGGTCTTTTCCGGCAAGCGCAGTTTCCTCGACGCCTTCACCAAGGACATCGGCTTCGGCGGCGTGCCGATTAACTATAACTACAACACTAAAGTGCTCTATGATTTCAGCCCCCGAGACCGCGTGTGGCTCGTGAATTTCTCCGCCGTCGACAATATTCGCCTCGGTGCCACCGATAACTCCAATCTCAAGCCTGAAGATGACCCGGAATTGAACCTCATCGACATCCGCTATAAAGGCTGGCGCTCCGCCACCGGCTTCAATTGGCAGCGGCTCTTAGGCGACCGCGGCGTCGGCTTACTCGGCGTAACCCACTCCGAGGCCAACGTCAACCAATCCGTCAAGGACTTATTCAAAAACGGCCAACCCGGCGTTACCCTCGTCGATCGGATTAATAATACCCCCGCCCGCTTTCTCGAAAATAGCCGTGAAGGGGAGTCCACCATTAAGTACGACCTGACAACTTACTTGCCCGTGCTCGACAAAGTGCAAGCCGGCGGCAGCTTCAAGATCTTTCGCCTGAACTATAACACCCAGCAGCCCTTTGGCCGCGACAATCCCTTCTCCGCCATTCCGAATCAGAACCCCTTCTTCTTAGCCCGCACCTTAGTGTCCAATCAAACCGGGGCCTACGTGCAATCTTCCCGCAACTTCGGCCCGCGTTTGAATCTCACCTGGGGCGGCCGGGTAGATAACTTCCAACGTCTAGGCAGCACCAAGTTCAGCCCGCGCGTCGGACTTAGCTATCAAGCCACCGGCCGGCTTAGCCTACGCGGCAGTTACGGCACTTACTACCAACAGCCGCAATTCGTATTTGTGGAAGCCTTCCCCATCAATCGCGGACTCAGCCCCATCCGCGCCAACCACTACGTCGGCGGACTCTCCTACATTGTCAGCCCCACGATTCGCTTCACCATCGAAGCCTACCGTAAGGACTATTCCACTTACCCGGTCTCCACCCAATTCCCCAGTTTCTCCCTGGCTAACTCCGGCGATACCTTCGCCGTAAGTGAAATTCTTCTGCCCTACACCAGTGCCGGACGCGGACGCGTGCGGGGCATCGAGTTCTTTGTCGAAAAGAAGTTCAGCGCCCGCTGGTATGGGCAAACCAACATCGCCTTCTCCCGCACCCGCCACGCCGGCCTCGATGGCATCATGCGGCCCGGTGCCTACGACTATCCGGTGATCTTCAACGCCCTCACCGGCTACAAGGTCACCAAGACCTGGGACTTCTCCGCCCGCTTCGTCTACCTCTCCGGCCGCCCCTTCACGCCCTTCAACGAAACGCTCTCCAGGTCGCAAAACCGCGGCATCTTCGATCTGGCCCGCGTCAACGGCGAGCGCCTGCCCGACTACGTGCGTCTCGATTTGCGCTTCGACAAGACCTTCACCGTCCGCGGCAAGCCGCTGCTCGTCTTCATCGGCACGCAGAACGTTACGAATCGCCGCAACATCGCCCAGGTCACCTGGAACCGCCAAGCGAACCGTGTCCGCCAGAACGAGCAGTTGGGTCTGTTCCCCATCATCGGCCTTGACTGGCGCTTCTAGCTCGTCGCGTCAGCGACGGGTCACATTGGCCAAAGACCTGGGTGATCCGCCTCGCACGCGATGGGCTAAGGGTAGGGCTAGGGTTCGAGGATGACTTTCATCAG
The DNA here is from genome assembly GCA_038215525.1 of Bryobacterales bacterium. Lineage (GTDB taxonomy): Bacteria > Acidobacteriota > Terriglobia > Bryobacterales > Bryobacteraceae > JALHNI01. The sequence goes on along the minus strand of JBBQQS010000026.1, from coordinate 593 downwards.
GTTGGGCTCGTGGTTGTAGAGCCGTTTGAACCAGTCGGCGCCGTCGGCCAGGGGGGCGCGGGCACTGATCATCTCGTCGACATTGATGGTGCCGTTCGCGAGGAGTTCGATGCAGGCCGGGTACTCGCCGGCCGAGGCGCAGGAGCCTTGCAGGCGGATCTGCCGCGTGACGACGGCCTGGAGCGGCAGTTCGATGTGGGGGGCAATGTTGCCGATCAAAGTCACCGTGCCGCCCTTCTTCACACTCATGATGGCAGTCTTGATGGGGGCGGCGGCGCCCACGGCTTCAAGCGCCACGTCGGCGCCGCGGCCGTTGGTTAAGGCTTGGATGGCGGCCGGGACGTCGGTGGTTTTGGGGTTGAAGGTGGCGTCAGCGCCCAGGCGCATGGCGGCGGCCAGCTTGTTGTCGTCAAGATCGACGGCGAAGACCCGGGCGAAGCCGGCGGCCTTGGCGGCCTGAATCGTAAGCAGGCCGATCATGCCGCTGCCGACGACGACGGCTGTGTCGCCGAGGCTCTTGGGCGTAATGTTGACGGCGTGGACGGCGATCGAAACGGCTTCGATCATCGCGGCTTGGGCGAAGCCGAGCGTAT
>JBBQQS010000025.1:0-20114 GCA_038215525.1 Bryobacterales bacterium | reverse complement strand
CCACCCCAACCTGCCAGACCATCCGGTGAAGGGCCAAGCGATCCTTGAGGCGCGCGGCGTCAGCGAAGAGATCCGGCGCGCCATCCTCTCACACGCCACCTTCACCGGCGTCGACCGCGTCTCCAAGCTCGAGCGCACGCTCTTCGCCTGCGACGAACTTGCTGGCTTCATCACCGCCTGCAGCTACGTCAAGCCCACCCGCAGTGTCCTCGATGTCGATGTGGCGGGCGTCAAGAAGAAGCTCAAGGACAAGGCCTTTGCCCGCGGCGTGAACCGCGACGACATCGCCTTGGGCGTGGCCGAGATGGGCGTCGATGTGGAAGCGCACCTTGGGTTCTGCATCCGGGCTATGCAGGCCCGCTCCGCCGAGTTGGGGCTCTAGCCGAAACCCGCCTTCCGAGGCCCAGCCGGCGTCGGGTTGGACAAGGGCCGCAGTTCCGCCACCGGCTTGTTGTGGCGGCTGACAATGATCGTCTCGCCGGCGAGTACACGATCCAACAGGCCGGACAGGTTAGTCTTGGCTTTCTGGACGTTCATACAACTATATTTTAGAAAACATCTAGACCAGATTCAAGACCACCTGTGGTACGTAACTATGAACGGGCTTTCATCGCCTTCTTTTTAGCAGTAAACTCGTAACAGAGAGGCCCCCTATCCGCACCGCCGTACTCATTACCGCCTTCGCCAGCAGCCTGGTCGCCGCCGCCGTAGACTCTACAGCGGTCTCCACTTTGGTGAAGAAGAACTGCGTTGGCTGCCACAACGCCAAGGTCCAATCGGGCGACGTAAACCTGAGTGCGGCCCATAACTTCGATGGCGATCGCGAGTTGTGGGAACGGGTGACGGCCAAGCTCAAATCCGGCGAGATGCCTCCGCAAGGCGCGCCTCGGCCCCCCGCCCCGGAAATCAATGCCGTCACCCGGTGGCTGGACGGGGAATTCCTTCGGCAGGATCGGGCCACCAAGCCCGACGCCGGCCGCCCCACGGCCCGGCGACTGAACCGCTCGGAATACAACAACTCCGTCCGGGACCTGCTCGGCGTCGACATCCGCCCCACCGAGAATTTTCCTCAGGACGAATCGGCCTTTGGCTTCGACAATATCGGCGAAGCGCTGAACCTGTCGCCCGTGTTACTCGAAAAATACGTCGACGCCGCCGAACGCGTCGTCCGCACGGCGATCTTTGGGCCGGAGAAACTCAAGCCGGCGAATATTCATTACTCGGCCCCGGTCCGGCTCAATGAGTTACTCACCAACGACACCAAGGGGCGGCCGCTAACTCCGGAGCAGGTGAAGGACTACGACCTGAGCGGACTCAGCACGCGCCACGCCGCCCATTTTCTGCATCGCTTTCCGGTCGACGCCGAGTATAACTTTCGCCTGGTGCTGAATGGCCACCGGCCCAATCAATCGGAGCCCGTGAATCCGGCCTTTTGGGTTGACGGGGTGAAGATCAAGGACTGGATGGTGGATGCGACCGACCTGGAAGGGCAGATCGTGGAGGTGCGCGCGGCGGTGAAGGCGGGCGAGCACTTACTCTCGATGTCCTATCTGCGTAATTACCATGGCTTGCCGGCTAGTTACAACGGCCCGGAGCCGTCAAACCGCAAGGCCGAGCCTTTGATCGGCACGCGCGGTAAGTTGACCGAAAAAGACATTGAGACGCTGCGGAAGTACGGCACGAAGATCAAGACCGATCGCGTCGAGACCCGCATCGACAACCGTTGGGAATCGCTGGATATTGGCGGCCCTTTCAATCAAACGGGTGGGCCCTCCAAAGGGGTCTTTGTTTGCGCTACGAAGGATACGCCGTGCGCCCGGCAAATTGTCGCTTCTTTCGCCGCCCGTGCCTTCCGCCGCCCTGTAACAACGACTGAAGTAAATGAATTCGTCAGCTTCTATCACCTCACCCGCAAGCAGGGCGACTCGTTTGAAGAAGGCGTGGCGACCGCATTGCAAGCGGTTTTGGTTTCGCCCAATTTCCTCTTCCGCCTCGAACGCGATCCGCTGGTAAAAGCCGCCGGCGCCGATCAACCGGTAAATCAGTATGAGCTTGCCGCGCGCCTCTCTTACTTCCTCTGGAGCAGCACGCCGGACGCCGTGTTGCTTCGCTTGGCCGCGGCGAACCAGTTACGCCAACCCGCAGTGCTCACCGCGCAGGTGCAGCGCATGTTGAAGGATCCGAAGTCTCGCGCATTGGTCGAGAACTTCGCCGGCCAATGGCTGCAATTTAAGAACATTGACGTGATGAAGCCGGACCTTGAACGCTTCAAGGACTTTGACGAAAGCCTCCGCTATGCCATGCGACGGGAAACCGAGCTCTTTCTAAACAACATCGTCAGCCAGGATGGCAATGTCCTCGATATTCTCGATGCTGATTATACTTACTTAAACGAACGCCTCGCCCGCAACTACGGCATCCCTGGGATTACCGGCCCCGAGTTTCGAAGGGTGGATATGAGTAAGAACCCGCGCGGCGGCGGTATTCTCGCCCACGGTAGCATCCTGACGATCTCCTCTTACTCCACGCGCACGTCGCCCGTTTTGCGCGGTAAGTGGATTTTAGAGAATTTACTCAACGCGCCGCCCCCGCCGCCGCCTCCTTCGGTACCGGCGCTCGATGATACGAAGGTCGGCCAGTCGGCGTCGTTGCGGCAACAGATGGAAGCGCACCGGAAGAGTCCGGCGTGCGCGAGTTGTCACTCCAAGATGGACCCGTTGGGCTTTGGCCTCGAAAACTTCGATGCGGTTGGCGCCTGGCGCGATGTCGACGGAAAGTTCCCGGTGGACGCTTCAGGCGCCTTACCCGGAAACCGCCTCTTCCACGGCCCGGTGGAACTGAAGAAGTTACTCAAAGACGACCGCGCTGCTTTCGTCCGCGGCATGACCGACAAGTTATTTACTTACGCCCTGGGCCGCGGGCTTGAACGCTACGACCGGGCCCTGGTCGCGGGCATCGCCGATAAGCTTCCCGCCCAGAATTACCGTTTTTCGCAACTCGTCGTCGAAATCGTCAAAAGCTACCCGTTCCAGATGCGCCGCCGCGGCAACTTAACCGCCGCCCGCTTAGGAGAAACCAACCCATGACTTACCTCACCGGAAAGCACATTTCCCGACGCGCCTTAATTGGGGGCGCCATCTCCTTGCCTTTGCTCGACTCAATGCGGCCCGCCATGGCCGCTCCGGCCAAGGGGGGTGGGCAGGCCCGGCGCGTCGCCGTCGTGTATGTGCCCAACGGCATCATCATGAACGATTGGACCCCCAAGGGCACCGGCGCGGACTTTGAATTCTCGCGGATTCTCAAGCCGCTGGCGCCTTTTAAGTCCGACATTAATATTGTTGGCAACCTCACCAATCCGGTTGCCGGCAAAGCCAAGGGCGGCGGCCACGCTAAGGCCTCCGGCAGTTTCCTCTCCGCTTCCGAGCCCAAATATACGGTTGGCTCCGATGTCCACGCCGGCCTGACTTTCGACCAATTGGCCGCCCGAAAGTTCGCAGCCGAGACGCGCGTGGCGTCCTTGCAACTAGGCTGCGAAGATTCCCGGATGGTGGGCAACTGCGATACCGGCTCCAGTTGCGCTTACACGAATAGCATTTCCTGGAAAGATGCCGACACGCCGATGATGGTGGAAGTAAATCCCCGTTCGGTCTTCGAGCGGCTCTTCGGCAATATTGACCCCAGCTTATCGCCCGAAGTCCGCGCCCGCCGCGCGCTGTATCGCCGCAGTATCCTCGATCGCTCGCTTGAAAGTACGCAGAAGCTAGTTTCCACTTTAGGCCCCACCGACCGGCGCAAGATCGACGAGTATCTCACCTCCCTCCGCGAAGTGGAGAAACGCATTGAGTTAGCCGAAAAAGATACCGAAGTGCCGCCGCTCGAGAAGCCCTCGGGTATTCCCTTCCAATTCGCTGACTATGTGAAGCTCATGTTCGACTTACAGGCCATCGCTTTCCAATCGGACCTGACGCGCGTCTCCACCATGATGATCGGCCGCGAAGGCAGTGTGCGCACTTACCCCGAAATCGGCGTGCCCGATCCGCATCACCCGCTCACTCACCACCGCGGCCACCCGGACTTTATCGAGAAAGTCACCAAGATCAACTGCTTCCACGTCGAGTTATTCGCTTACTTCCTGGATAAGCTCAAAAATACGCCGGACGGCGATGGCAGCTTACTCGACCATTCGACGATTCTCTATGGCGGCGCCATTAGTGACGGCAATCAGCACTCTTACGTGAACCTACCCCTGCTCGTCGCCGGACAAGCCGGCGGCCAGCGAGGCGGCCGCTTTGTGATGGCCCCGGAGAAGACTCCGGTGGCCAATCTATTCGTCAACATGCTGGACCGGGTGGGGGTCGCCACCGAAACCTTCGGCGACAGCACGGGCCGGCTCGACTTGAACGCCTAAGTTACACCCGCCGCACGTCAGCCTTACCGACGGACTGTTCACCCGCTTGGGTCCGCACCACACGGAAGCGCTGGCCGAGACAAAGGTGCCTTTCACGGTCGCAGCTTGGGTGATTACCGCCACCCGTTGCTCCGGGGCAAGTGCTAAAAACCAAAAAGCCCCCGCCCACCCGGGCAGAGGCTCTTTGGCGTGAAGGAGGTAGTAGCAGTCGGTTAGTTAGAAGCCAGCAGCGAACGCGGGGTTCAGATGCCGGAAGAACGCTTGCTCGTGCGACGCACGAAAGCGGTATCCGACCCCAAACACTGTCTCGATATAACGGTCGCCCGTGTTGCCCAGCTTGCGGCGAAGCCGGCGGATGTGCACGTCCAACGTGCGCGTCCGGATGCCCTTGCCATAGTTCCAGATCTTCTCGAGTAGGTACTCGCGTGGCATTACTCGCCCGGCATTCGCCGCGAGCATGGTCAGCAATTGGTACTCTTTCCGCGTCAAAACTAACTTTTCCCGATCGAGTACTACAGCTTCGTGGCTCGAATCGATGAAAAGGTGTTCGTCCTGATAGACCTGAGGAACCGTGTTGTCGGTGTGTGTCGTTGTTGTTGTTGTTGTCATCATGAGAGTCGCTCCGCTCGTCATGTGTCCTCAGACGTATCCATCTTGGAAACCCGTTTCAGAAAACTGGATTTCTATTTGTAAACTATCCCTAATTTTGGTGACTTTATGTGTAGTCGCTTGAAAACAAACGGTTACTCGATAAGGAAGGGCCCGTTTTTTGCCACGCGCAATTCCCGCGCTTTTCCGTCTTCGGCCTGCAGCTCAAACTCTACCAATTGGCCCGGATCCGGCATGGCGAGGTGGAAGTCCGCTTCGTCGCCCGGGGCGAGCTGCTCGTTTTCCAGGGCACTTTTGCGCTGCACCATCGGCTTGTGGTTGGGCGCGAAAACGTCGACCAGGATCAGTACTTTGGCCAATGGTTTGGTGCCGGTGTTGCGTACCGTACCATCGAAGTGGATCGAGTCGCCGTTGCGTCGCGCCGTCGCGTTCACGATCTCCAGGTCCGGGGGCTTGGGGGTCTTTTTCTTGTCTTGCGCCAGCAGGCACAACACGGCTGCCGAAAGGATCAAAAGGGTGCGCATAAGGGCAGTCTACATGAAGTAGTCTTTCACTTTGTCCAAAAGACCCTTCTCCTCGGGATCATTTTCGCTCGGCAGAGTTTCGGCGAGCTGTTCGAAGATCTTCTTCTGCTCCCGCGACAGCTTGTCCGGAATGCGGACCTCAATGTGCACAAACAGGTCGCCGCGCGTGCCACCTGTAAGGCGCGGGACACCTTTGCCGCGGATCCGCAACTGGGTGGCGGGTTGGGTGCCCTCGGGGATCTTGATCGTCTCCAGACCATCGAAGGTCAGCAGGTCGATTTCGGTGCCGAGCACGGCTTGGGCGATGTTGATGGGCACCGTGCAATGCAGATCGTAGTCCTGCCGCTCGAAGATCGGGTGCTCTTTCACCCGCAGGACGACGTAGAGGTCGCCGGACTCGCCGCCGGCTTGCATGCTGGGCTGGCCTTCGCCCGATACCCGCAGCTGGATGCCGTCCGAAACGCCGGCCGGGATCGTCACCTTCAGCTTCCGGTTGACGCGCTGGTGACCTTCGCCCTTGCACTCCTTGCAGGGGCGGCGCACGATCTGGCCGCGTCCGTTGCAGGTGCCGCACGTGCGGCGAATGGTGAGGAAGGCCTGTTGATAGGCCACTTCGCCCCGGCCGCGGCAGGTGGGGCAGGTGGTGAGGCCATCTTCCTTTTCGGCACCGGGGCCGGTGCAGCGGCCGCAGGGCTCCAAAATCGGTACCTGGATGTCGACCTGCGTGCCGCGAATCGAGTCCTCAAAGCCGATCTCAAGGTCGTAGCGGAGGTCGTCGCCCGAACGCGAGCGCTGGCGCTGCCGGCCTTGGTTGAAGCTGCCGCCAAAGAAGAAGTCGCCCAGGATATCGCTAAAGTCGGTGAAGGCGTTAGGATCGAAGCCTCCGGCGCCCCCCGCACCCGAGACGCCCTGGTGGCCATAACGATCGTAGGCGGCGCGCTTCTGGCTGTCGCTCAACACGCTATAGGCTTCGGCCGCGGCCTTAAACTTCTCTTCCGCCGCCGCGTCGCCCGGGTTGCGATCCGGGTGATGCGCCATCGCGAGCTTGCGGTAAGCCGACTTCAATGTCTGGTCGTCGGCGTTGCGCGGCACCCCGAGAATTTCGTAATAATCCTGCTGACTCAACGGCGATCCCCTATGTGCTTTCCTGGCGCTACTTGCGCACCGCGACCTTTACCATCGCCGGCCGCAGCATTTTCCCTTTAAAGTTATAACCCGCGGCATACTCGGCCAGGATCGACTGGTCAGGGGCAGTTTCGGTTTCCACCATCTCAATGGCCTGGTGAATATTCGGGTCAAACAAATGTCCTTCGGCGGGAATCGGCTCCAGGCCCAGTTTCTTCAGCACATCGAAGAAACGTTGGTGAATCAACTCAACTCCTTTGGCATACAGGCGATCCGTAGTCTCGACCCGCACGGCGCGCTCGAAATCGTCCAACACTGGAAGTAAGTCGCCCACCGTGTTCATGCCCGCGTATTGGGCTAAATCCGCCCGTTCCCGCTCGATGCGTTTCCGGTAGTTATCGAATTCGGCGGCGCGGCGCGCCAGCCGATCGGATAGCTCGTTGCGTTCCAGCAACAAACGATCGCGTTCCTCGGTGAGGGCGGTGAGTTGATAGAGCGGGTCGTCCAGGGAGATCGCGTCATCGGACGGATTCCGGTCGTCCGGCCGGTTGTCTTCTTTCACTGCTTTTGTGGTTCCTCGTTCGAAGTGTCAGCGCCGCTCAGAAACTAGGGCGCTGGGATTATCTGCTTCTTCTATTGTGCGAAATTTTGAGCCCCCTCGGCAAACCCGCTATTCGGGTAGCTCGTTTAGGGCCCGTCCCACGTGCTTGACGGCGGAAAGCGCCCGCCCGTAGTTCATACGCAGCGGACCTAAGACCGCCAACTTCGTCTCCATCCCGCTGGGCAAAGTGACGGTGACGCCGATCAGCGAAAGGTCCGCCATCGCCGGATGCAATTCGGCCAGCCCCACCTGGATGGACACTTCGCCGGAGGGCGTTTCGAGGAAACGATCCAGCAGTTGCAGGATGCGCTTCTTTTGCTCGAGCGCCTTAAAGAGTTCGCGCAAAGTTTCGTGCGTCAGGCTGACGTCCAGCCCCACCAGGTTCGCCGTGCCTTCGAGGTGAATCTCCGGCACCAGCGTCAAGTCCAGCAGGCCCTTGTTGTAAAGCTGCGTCAGCGTCTTCAAAATGACGTCGTACGTGGCCTGCTCCTGCTCAAAGCGCCGCTCAAGCTCACGCCGCACATCGTCCAGCATCCAGCCGCTGAAGTTGTGGTTGATGTAGTTGCGGATCCGCTGGAGCTCGTCCTGAGAGACTTTGCTATCGATGCCGACGACGCGGTTGCGCACCATGCGGTCGGCCGTGATGATGATCATCAGCACGCGGCGGTCCGGCAGCAGCAGCAATTCGACGGTGTCCAGCCGCTGGCTCGAAGCCGGAATGGCGGCGGCTATGGCGATGGTCTTCGACATCTCGCTCAGGACGTGCGAGGTGCGCTCGACATGGTCCTCGACGGTTTGGGCACGCCGGAGGTCGGCGCGCAGCCGGTCTAGCTCGGCGTTCAGCACCCGGCCCGTGGCCAAGCTTTCGACGTAGTGCTGAAAGGCCTTGCGCGTCGGCACCCGTCCGGCCGAGGCGTGCGACTGAGCCAGATAGCCCTCTTCGGTCAACTCCTGCATAATGTTCCGGATCGTCGCGGGGCTCAAAGAGACTTGCGCGGTGCCGAGCGCCCGCAAGCTCTCCTTCTTGAGCAAAATGTTTTTGGACGCCACCGGCTCGCCATTTTCGATGTAGCTCTGCACAATCGAGTGCAGCACTTCGATCGAGCGGGCAGCGAGATGGGATGATGCGGCCATATCTGGAAAGTAGCTGAGCGTAACACGATTCTAGCGCCCCCTGCCAATCGCAGTGCGGATTCTCTCCACAAGCCACGGCGCGCTTGGTAGACTAGGTGTTTTCGTTTACGGGAGACTTTGTCTTGAAATTCTTGCGGCTGTTACTCATCGCCTACGCCAATCTGCACCATTTCGCCATCACGATTCTCTTAGGCGGCATCGGCTTTGTCTCCTGGTCTTCCGGCACTACGAGCGTCAAGCTCGAAATGCTGCCCTGGACGGGCGAGGATCTCGTCGCCTGGTTGCTGCGCATCTCCGCCTTGGGCTTTATCGCTTGCGTGGGTCACGTCACCGGCAAATTCCCTTATCTGCTGCCGCTCACCACCCTGGGTCTCGCCATTCTGCTCTTCCGCGGCTTTTTCTGGCTGCCGTTTCACTTCGATAGCCCGGAGCAGTTCTACTGGGTGATCGCCCTGGTGGCCGGCGCCGTGGGCGCTTTCCTCAGCAGCATGGCGTTTTTTTTCGGCAAACCCAAGACCTAACCCGCTTAATTTCTTTCTTCTGATGCAGTCTGCCACCCTAACCCATCGCGTAAACTAGCAGGATCGAAGATGCGGAGCGGTAACTCATGCCGAGGCTTATTGAAGCCCAAAGAGGCCAAGTCAGCCTGGCCTATGATCAGTTCCGCCGCCTGGGTCAGCGGGATCGGCAAGCGCTAATCGATTTTCTGTCGACGCTCTAGTTGACGAAACGAACCCGGGAGTAGTTGATTCTAAAGGACGACTTATCACCCGCCAAAGACCGCCCAGCGCGGTCGGCGGATGCTCACAAATCAATTGTACCGCTAGGGGTAGAAGTTCTGGCGTGATTTCGCTTTGTAAGCGGTCTTTTTTTGTTGGGGTTAGGTCAGTTTGAAATGGTTGTGAACGGCACGTTGAACACTCGAGCCCTGGCTGCACGCCTGGGGCAGGGAACTCAGGGGTCGCAGCGCTAGGCCTTCTTCGCCGGCGCCGGACCCTTGCCCATCTTCTCGATCTCGTTAAAGTAGACCTTGCGCTCGTCGTACATGGCCTGATTCGACAGAATCACGGCCGTCGAATCGTGCAGGCCCACTTCAAGATCGGCTAGCGGACGCTTGCCGGTGGCGCAGCAGTCGAAGAAGCTGGCGAGTTCGACGTCGACGGGGTTCGAGTCTTCTTCGGGAACCATGACGCCCTTGCCGTAGAGCCACATCTTGGCAAACTTGAGCTCGCTCTGGATAAACGAGTCCGAGCTTTGCACCTTGTGTTGGTCGAGCAGGATGGGGAGACCTTTGCCGCCCTTACCAGTGCTGACGAGCGAAGCGCCGACGGCGGCGGGCGGAGCAGATTTGCCCGGGGCGTAGGCGGTGGCGGTAGGGAGGGCCGGCTCTTTAAACCACATGCCGAGCGCGGGCTCGTCGTCGGTGCCGACGGTGATGTGGATGGTGCCTTGCGTACCCATGATGCACTCGCCGAACTCGGTGCGGCTGCCGTCGAAGAGCGGCAGGTGCCGGTTGGTGGTCATTGAGGTGTAGATCAGCTTCTGGCCCTTGGGATAGCGGTAGATGAGCTGAATGTTATCGAAAATGTCGCGGCCGTCCTTGATGTAGTCGGTGCCGCCGACGCCCACGACGTACTCGGGGCCGGAGCCGAACATCCAGTCGGCGATGTCGATTTGGTGCGAGGCGAGCTCAGCCGTGAGGCCGCCCGAAAATTCGCGGTACTTGCGCCAGTTCTGCTCTTTGTCGGTGCGGCCGGCGGGGACGGGCTTGTTCCAGGGGTCCTTGGCGAAGGTGTTGCGATGCCATTGGCCGCGAATGTGCGTCACTTGGCCGATCATGCCCTTGTCGATCATCGCTTTGGCGGTCTGATAGAACTTCGAGTAGCGGCGTTGCAAGCCGACCTGCAGGGTCTGCTTCGGGCGCTCATTGGAGAGGGCGCGGAGGGCGTGCACTTCTTCGGGCTTGAAGACCAGTGACTTCTCGCAGAAGACATGCTTGCCGCTCTCGAGCGCGGCTTTCGTAACCGGGAAGTGGGCAAAGAGCGGCGTGGCGATCAGCACGGCGTCCAGGTTCGAGGCCGAGAGGAGTTCGCGATAGTCCTTGAACTTTTTGGGATTGGTGCCAATGGTCTCGGCACCCTTGTCGAGATTGGGCTGGTAGACGTCGCAGACGGCGTTGCAAAGCCCGTTGTCGATGCCCTTCAGGTGCTTGAGGAGATACTGACCGCGGCTACCGGTGCCGATGAAACCGTAGGTGATTTTGCTATTGGCGCCTTTAATCTTCTGGATCCAGGGGGCACCGGTGATGAGACTTGTTGCGGCGGCCACGCCGACGGCGGTGGTTTTGACGGCATCGCGCCGCGTGAGATCTTTGGGTTCGTTATTGGGCATTTTCGTCTCCTAGAGGGCCAAGTGAATAGTCTAATGCATTCTTGGGCGAATGCGTACCACGGGCGGCCCATTCGGCACCACCTAGTACCACCATGGAGCCGACGAAACTGATCAGGACGATGGACACCGACATGTAGAAGGCGCTGTATTCGCTCAGCAGTTTCTTCTGCAAAGTGGGCCACAGCAGCAGGTTCAGGTTCTTCAGCACCTCAAGCAGCAGGCCCACCAGAATCGCCGTGGGGATGATGCGGCGGATGGGCACCGGGCCGTTGGGCAGCAGCCAGTAAATCAGGAACAGGCAGAGCATCAAAGCGGGGACGGCGGCGATTTTGAAAAACAGGAGCGTGAACCAGGAGAGCAGGATCGATTTGGCCGGCAGAAGGCGCGAAAGCAGGCTGACGTTCATGCCGGTGAAGACGGTGGAAATCATAAACAATGTGCCGCAGGCGAAGATTAAGCCCAGACTAATCAACTGGTTGCGAAAGTAACTCCTGTTGGTGTGGATATTGAAAGCGCGGTTGAGCGCCACTTCCAACGGTTCAAAGATGCCGTTGGCGGTGAAAAAGAGCAAAAACATGGAGGTTAATTGGAGGGGGCCGCGAATCCAGAGCAACTCCTGGACGCGAAAGGCGATCGCCTTCCCGACGTCATCGGGGAAAAGGTCGCGCACGGCGAAGTAAAGGGCCTGTTCTGCGGCGGGCATTCCGAAGACGTGGCGGCACAACGAAGCCATGACGACCAGAAAGGGCATGAAGGCCAGGAGCACGTTAGCGGCGATGGAGAAGCCATAGACGTGGACTTCGGTTTCCATCAGATATTTGCCCGTGAGTTTGGCGGACTCCCAGGCCGAGGTGAGCGACCGGGGGCGGATTTCGTTCGAGATGAGCCGAGCAACGCGGAGTAGGCCATTCATGAGGAGTGTGTCTCACCAGAATAATGGCATACCGGAGGGCGGCGGGACGATTTCGCGGCGGAAGCCCTCTACTGTTGGACGGAATCTGCCGATCTGATCCGTGCATGAGCGATGTATTGACGAGCCCGGGACCCACCAACGCAGGCAACAGTGGCACGCCGGCGCCGAAACCGACGGCGGCCATTCCGGCGAGGGGTCCGTTGCCGTCAATCAGCCTTTTGCCGCCGAAAGCGCCGGCCTCGGCCTCTACTCCGGCCCTGGCCCCGGCCGCGCCTCCGAATGGCCCCGTTCAGCCGGCGAAACCTCCTCTGGTCGCCCGAACGCCGGCCCCAGCCGCCGTTCCGGCTAAGCCTGCTGCTCAGGCGCTCCCTACTGCGGCCCCCGTCGCTGCAGCCCCCCCCATTGCGGCCCATGTCGCTGCGGCGCCCGTCCCGAAGCCGATTCCGAAACCGGCCACCGAACCGGCCACCGAACCGGCCACCGACCCGGCCACCGAACCGGCCACCGACCCGGCCGCTTCCGGCGGCGCCGGCTGGCTGTCGAACATCCGCAACCTCAGCCTCGGCGCGGCCGGCTCCAAAGAAAAAGAAGAGGCCCCGCCGGTGATGGCGCCCGCCGCGCCCGAGTCACTGGAAGAGACCGGCCTCAAGGACACCTTTATTGAGGCGCTGATTCTGAAGATCCTGTACTTCCGGGGCGAGATCACGGGCCGTCAACTGGCCAACGCCATCGCCCTGAAATACAGCCTGATTGAGCCGATCATGGACAACCTGAAGCGGCTTCAGATCGTGGCCGTGAAAAAGTCACTGGGCATGGGCAGCGTTTCGGCCACCTATTTCCTGGCCGATGCCGGCCGGATCCTGGCGCGGGATCATCTGCTGCAGAATCAGTACGCCGGGCCCGCGCCGGTGCCGATCGACCAATACATCGCTCAGGTGGCCAAACAACGTCTCCGCGACAGTTGGCTCACCAAAGAGAATCTGATGGAGGCCCTGAAGGGCCTGGTGCTCACCCCCGAAGTGATTTCGCAGTTGGGCCCCGCCGTCAATGCCGGCAAGAGCTTCCTGATCTACGGCCAGCCCGGTAACGGCAAAACGTTCCTGGCCGAAGCGCTGTTCAAGATCAGCCGAGAGCCCATCTACATCCCCTTCGCGATCGAAGCCCAGGGGCAGATCATTCAGGTCTTCGACCCGCTGTATCACAAGCCGATCCACAGCCATAAGGACGCCGCGGCCGAGAGCATTCTGAACGCGATGAGCGACGAAGTGCTCTACGATCCGCGCTGGTTTCACGCACCGCGCCCGTTCATCATGACGGGCGGTGAATTGTCGCTCGCCATGCTCGACCTCAGCTTCAACCAGGGCTCCAAAATCTACGACGCGCCTTTTCAGGTAAAGGCCAATAACGGCATTTACCTGATCGACGACTTCGGGCGTCAGAAGGTCTCGCCCGCCGAGGTCTTGAACCGCTGGATCGTACCCATGGAGCGTAAACAGGATTACCTGTCTTTTGAGACTGGCGGCAAAGTCGCCATGCCGTTTGAGTGCTTCCTGATCTTCTCCACCAACCTCAATCCGGACCAACTGGGCGACGAAGCCTTCCTGCGCCGGATTCAGTACAAAATGATGATGCAGAGCCCAGCGGAAGAGGAGTTCCAAGAGATCTTCCGCCGCTTCTGCGAATCGCAAAAGCTACCCTTCGACGCCGAGCTGCTCGAAGTATTCATCGAAGAGCGTTATCGCAAGGCCAATAAGCGCATGCGCCGCTGCCATCCGCGCGACGTGCTGACTCATGCGATCGACTTTATCCGCTTCGAGCGCATGCCGTTTGAATTGACGGCCGAGGTTCTCGACCATGCTTTCGAGAGCTGCTTCGTGACGATTGACCACAAGCAAGATTAGGAAAGTCAAGAACTTCCGACCCTCTGGCGCTCGCCACGCTATTCTAATGGGAGCACCGCGCAACCACCCATGAACCCCCGCAAGAACTTCGAATGGAAGCTTAAGTCGCGCAGCCTGCGCCTGGGTGACCGTACCCTGATCATCGGCTCGATCAATGTCGCGCCGGATTCAGGCTCCGGCGGCCGCTTCACCGACCCCGAACGCGCCTACGCCCAAGCTCTCCTGCTTGAAGAACAAGGCGCCGACATCGTCGAGCTCGGCGCCGAAACCCTAAAGCCCAACGTCAATCGGATTGCCGAAGCCGAAGAACTCCGCCGCCTGATTCCCGTCGTCAAGCTCCTCCGCGACAAACTCCAGGTCCCCCTCTCGGTCTCTACCTGGAAGGCGGCCGTCGCCGAAAAAGCCCTCGAACACGGCGCCGAAATCATCTCCGACCCCAGCGGCATGGCCTGGGACCCGCCCCTCTCCAAGACCATCATCAAATACGACGCCGGACTCATCCTGGTCCACCTCCGCGGCACCCCCGACACTTGGGCTAACCAGTCCCCCGTCAAGGACCTCATGTCCATGGTCAACATCGGCCTCGGCGCCGCCTACCACCGCGCCATCAAGGCTGGCATCACCAAAGAGGCTATGGTCATCGACCCTGGCATCGGCCTCGGCAAACGCCGCGAGCAAAACCTCGATGTCATCAACCAACTCAGCATCCTCCGCCAAGTGGACCGTCCCATCCTCATCTGCACCTCGCGCAAAGCCTTCCTCGCCAAGCCCGACTCGCAAGACATCGATTTCGCCTCCGCCGCCATGATGACCGCCGCCATTTTGAACGGCGCCCATATGGTGCGGGTGCACGACGTGAAGGCGATGAAGGCCGCGGTCGAGGCCACTGACCTGCTGGTCGCCGCCATCCCGCCGCCGCCCGAACCGCCCCCCCGCCTGCCTACGGTCCCTGGCCCCAAAGGCTTCGCCGCCCGCACCGACAGCGATCGCCGCCCCTTGCGGCCACTGGCCCATCGCAACCCGCTGGGTCCGCCGCGAGAATAGAGCCGCTAAGGGGAGGGTTTTTAGGCCCTTTGGCAACGCGGACAAAAATGGGTGCCGCGTTGGGTGACCACGATGCGTTCGATGGCTTTGCCGCAAACCACGCAAGGCTCGCCCGTCTTCCGGTAAACACGGTGGAAGTTCTGGAAAGTGCCACGTTCGCCATTGCCGTCGACGTAGTCCGAAATGGAGGAGCCGCCCAGGGCGATCGCCTCGTCGAGCACTTCGCGGATCGCGGCGTGCAGGCGTTCGAGCTTGGGGCGGCTGAGGTCGGCGCACACGGCGAGGGGATGCAATCGCGCCCGGAAAAGGGCCTCGTCGACGTAGATGTTGCCCAGGCCGCGGAGGAATTGCTGGTCGAGCAACAAGGTCTTCAAGCGCGCGCGGCGTCCGGCGAAGAGATTCGCGAAGCCGGGGAAGGGGACTTCGAGCGGATCGGGCCCCTGGCTGGGGTAGATCTGCACCCAGGTGATGCGGCCGAAGCGGCGGATGTCGTCGTAGAGCAGTGTGCCTTGGTCGAGGACGAACTCGGCGCGGGTGTAGGGCGTGCGCGCGCCGTCGAAGAGTAGCTTGCCGGTCATCCGCAGGTGCACCAGCAACAGGCCTTGGTCGAAGCGCAGGCTGATGTACTTGCCGTAGCGGCTGACTTCGCGAATGGTCTGCCCGATGGCCGCGGCCGGGGTGAGCTTGGGGTCTCCGGTGGCGGCCACGATGGTGCGGCCCGTGAGGCGCGGGCGGAGCGTGCGGACGACGGTTTCGACCTCGGGTAGTTCAGGCATTTGGCAGTTCAGGCATCTGGTAATTCAGACTCGGGCCACTCGATCAGGACGTTGCCGTTGCTGAGGGTGACCGGGTAGGTGGTGAGTCGGCATTGGGGATTACGGTCGTGCTGGCCGGTGACGCAATCGAATTCCCAGGCGTGCCAGGGGCAAACCAGCATCCGGCCCTGCAAGGCGCCGTGGGCCAAAGGGCCGCCGACGTGGGGGCAGACGCCGTCCAGGGCGTAGACTTGGTCGTCCACCCGGCAGAGCACCAAATCGCGCCCGTCCACGCGGACCGGGTGGGGTTGGCCAAGGGGAATTCGATTGATGGAAGCGATCAAGATCAGCGGCACGCGTTCTCATTTACCGTAGCAGAACCGACTTGTGCGATACTGAAGGGGATATGGCGATCCCGAATTTAAAGCGTTACCGCATCACCGGCCCCGAAGGCGTCGAAGCCTCCGTAATGGCGGTGTTGCCGAAGAATGCCGATGTTGCTTCTTACCTTACGGAAGTCTCGGCCCGGTTTGACTGGAAGGCTTACAGCGAAATGCAGGCCAAGCAGTTCAAGGTCCGCGTCGGTCAGCAGAAACAGAAAAAGGGCAAGTAAGTTTCCCTTTCCGCGTCGCGAGAGCCGGCCCTCGGGGCCGGCTCTTTGCATTTAAGGCAGCCGGGCTTTCAAAGTGCGCAATGCGCGTAAGGCTTCGGCGGCGACTTCAGGGTCACTCTCTTTACTCATCGCCTGCAGGATCGGCAAGCTAGAGGCATCGCCACTGATGGCCATCACTTGGGCGAGCCCTGTGCGTTCGTCGCGCGTGGTGGGCGGTGTGGCCTGGCTGAGCCCACGGTGCAGCGCGTACAGGACATGGACGTCGCGGGCGGCTTCGATCAGGAAGGGCTGTGCCACGCCGCGATAGGCCTTCGAGTTCAGATGGCTGATCAGGTAGCGTAGGGGGCTGAATTCGGCGAGTTCCACTTTGCCGTGCAGCACCAGGGCGAAGGCGAGCGAAAGGCGCGGGTTCGTTTTGCGTTCCTCGGCAAAGGCCTTTTCGAGCAAGGCCAAGTCGGCTTCCTGGCGCAAGCGGCCAACGCCTTCGGCTGCGGCGGCACGCAGGCCATCGTCTTTGTCGGCGAGAAAGCGGGTGAGCAGGGGCCGGGAACTTGCGTCGGCCAACATGCCGATGGCCGACAGGGCGGCGCGCTTCACTTTCACCGAACGATCGCGGTCCATTAGCACGGTAAGGTCGCGCAGGGCTTCTTTGTTGCCCAAGGTGCCGGAGGTCTCGATGGCTTTCACCTGGATGCGCTCATTGAGATCGCGTAGCAGAAAGGCAATGCCGGCGGCGGCGCTGGGGTCGTTGATCTTCTGGATGGCGGTGAGTGACTCGTACATCAACAGGTCGTCTTTGGAGCGCAGTACGGAAATCAGCACGGGCAGGGCCGCGCGGCCCCGCAGGATGCCCAGGGCGCGGCAGGCATTGGCGCGCGCTTCGATGGCCGTACCTTTCTGCGCTACTGTGCCGAGGGCGGCGATGACGTCCTCACGCGGTTGGACAAAGGCGGGCACGAGGTCGGTACTTTCGTTATCGCCGAAACGACCTTGGATGGCGGAACCGGCGCGCTTGATTCTTGCAGAAAGGCCGGTTTTGAGGTAGCCGGGCAAATAGAAATTGACGAGGCCGTCGGTGGCGCGGATCTGGATTTCGGGGTCCGGGTCGGCGAGCGCCTTCACCAGGGGATCGAGGCTGCGGGGACCGCCGATGTCGGCCAGCGCCCGGACCACTTCCACGCGGACCGGGATGTTGGCATCGTCATAGAGCGTCACCAACTGGGGGATGGCGTCGGAGCCTTGTTTGCCGAGATCGCGCGCCAGTTTGATGCGGTCCCGCGAGGACTCGACCACCGGGTCCGAGTTGAGAACCCGCGGCGGCGGCAGTTCCTTGCGCGTCGAAGTCTGGCCGGCCGGTACTGATTGTTGGGCCAACAGGGCAATCGCGATCCAAAGGGTCATAAGCAGGATGACGTTAGCGGACGAACTCGAGTTGCACTTTGTGCGGGATCAACCCGGCTTCGAAACCCCGGTCGAGCAGCAGTTGGGCCGCCAACGGAACGCGCGGGCCGCAATCCACCGTGTAGTGGTTGACATACATGCCGACGAACTTGTCGGCGAGCGATGGCTCGAGGTCGCGGGCGAAGTGCATCGAATACTCGAGCGCGGCCTCGCGGTTGGCCAGTGAATACTCAATGCTTTCGCGCATCAGGCGACAGCATTCCGAGCGCACATTGGCCGGCAAGTCGCGCCGCAGGGCGTTGGCGCCCAAGGGCAGCGGAAAGCCCGTCTCTTTCTTCCACCAGACGCCGAGGTCGACGATGCGGTGGAAGCCGGACTTGGCGTAGGTAAGTTGACCTTCGTGAATGATCAGGCCGGCGTCGACGACGCCATCCTGCACGGCGTCGAGGATCTTGTCGAAGGGGAGGACTACGGCCTCAAAGTCCGGCTGAAAGAGCCGGCAGGTGAGGTAGGCGGTGGTCATTTTGCCCGGGACGGCGATCCGCTTGCCCTTGAGGTCCGCCGGGGCGAGCGGATGGCGCGAGACGAGCATGGGTCCATAGTCGTCGCCGATGCTCGACCCGGCGGCCATCAGAAAATACTTGTCGGCCACGTAAGGATAGGCGTGGTAGGAGATGGCGGTTAACTCGTAGGCGCCTTTCAGCGCCTGCTGATTGAGGGTTTCGATGTCGCTAAGCAGATGCTTGACGACCACGAGATCGGAGCGGATCTTCCGGGTCGCCAAGGCATAAAACATGAAGGCGTCATCGGAGTCCGGACTATGAGCACAAACAATCTCTAAAGGGGCGTTTTCAGGTGAAGGCATGAGGGCGGAAGAGGTACTCCTCCTAATTCAGTTTAACAGGCTAGTGGCGGCAAATTGCCTCGAGCTCTTCGTGGAGAGCGTTCAAGCAAGTGTTCAAGCGGATGAATTGCTCGGGGGCGGTCGTCAGGTCACCCTTGCGGCCGGCAAGTTCGAGGGCCAGAGCTGATTCGACGACGCTATCGGCGCCAAAGTTCGATACCGCGCCCTTAAGCGTATGCGCACCACGCTCCACTCCACGTGGGTCACCCACGGCCAAGGCCTGCTCGATTTCCGCCACGGAATTGGGATAGTCGTCAAGGAAGAGCTGCGCCACTTCTTCCAGCAACTCCTGGTCGCCGCCCACACGGTCGAGCGCCAACGCTAGATTCAGTAAGCTGAGATTGTTGTTCACGTCGTACTGCCTTCCCCCTTATTATCGGGGGAGAACCCGAAAAAGTTGAATGAAAAAATCACCTGATCTTGTACTCCGGTCCTTCCAGGTACCCCTCACCGGTTCCTATCTCCTAGATTCTAAATCAGATTCTCCGTTTGTTGCCGTAGCGTTACACGGCTATGGCCAGAGCGCCGAGGTCATCGGTGCCTATGCCCGGCGGCTGTTGGGGCCGGTGCCGGCGATTGCCGCCGTACAGGGGCCCCATCCGCATTATCTTGAAAGCCTGCCGACGGCGAGCATTGGCTATAACTGGGGCACGACGGCCGATTGGCCCGGGGCGATCGCGTTACACCATCAGATCCTGCTGGCCGTGCTAGCTCAGTTGCCGCCGTTGCCCGTACTGCTGTTGGGCTTTTCGCAGCCCGTGGGCCTCAATTACCGCTTTCTGGCCACCCACCCCGGCTTGGTGCGGGCGACGCTGGGGCTCTGCGGCGGGGTGCCCAAGGAGTGGTCGCCGCAGGAGAAAATCCTCACCCCGATTCTGCACATCGCGCGTGATGAGGACGAATTCTTCCCCGCCGCCACCGCCGTGGGCTTTGAAGCGCGTCTGAGGGAAGTGGCCGATGATGTCGAGTTTCAGCTAATTCCAGGCCAGCACCGCTTCCCGTCGGACGGGCGGCGACTGATCCGGCCGTGGATTCAGCGGCTATTCGGTCACGATGTGGGGATGGATCCAGTACTGGTTGATACTCTAGTGACTTGATCGACATTACGATGTAGTGATATGCTCGAAGCCTCTGATGTCGCTATCGCATCTCCGTTCCATCGAAGCCGAGGCCATTCACATTTTGCGCGAGACCGCCGCGCAGTTTGCCAAGCCCGTGCTCCTCTACTCCATCGGTAAGGACTCGTCTGTCCTGCTGCACCTGGCTCGCAAAGCCTTTCACCCCGGACTGATTCCCTTTCCGCTGCTGCACATCGACACCACCTACGAGTATCCGGAGATGATCGAGTTTCGCGATGAGTTCACCAAGGAGATCGGCGCGCAGTTGCTGGTTTACACCAACGACGCGGCCATCGCCGAGGGGACGAATCCTTATTCGCTCGGCACGTCGAAGTGCTGCGGCCTGCTGCGGACCAAGGCAGTGGTGGACGGCTTAAAGCACCATGGCTTCGACGCGGCTTTGGGTGGCGCGCGGCGGGACGAAGAGAAATCGCGGGCCAAGGAACGCGTCTTTTCCTTCCGCGACTCGAACGGCCACTGGGACCCGAAGAATCAGCGCCCCGAACTTTGGAACATCTACAACGGCCGGGTGGACAAAGGAGAATCGATCCGGGTGTTCCCGCTTTCGAACTGGACTGAGTTCGACATCTGGGCCTACATTGAGCTCGAAAATATTCGGCTGGTGCCGCTGTACTTCGCAAAGGAGCGCCCGGTGCTGGAGCGCGGCGGCACG
>JBBQQS010000024.1:0-20148 GCA_038215525.1 Bryobacterales bacterium | reverse complement strand
AAATTGGCGATTCTTGGCGTCAAGGGCGAACCGGTATACATCGTGGTGGTGCCGGCCACTTGCCAGTCCCGCAGGATGAGGTGCTTGCTGAATTTGGGAGACCAAATAAAGCTGGCGGCGAAAGAATGGCCGATATCGAAGTCGCTGCGGCCTCGTTCGCCCTTGAGGTTCTTGGCATCTTGGGCGTTGCCGAAATTGTATTGGACGGTGCCACCTGTATTCGAGCTTTCGTCGATAGACTTGGCGAAGGTGTAAGTGGCCCGCAGGAATAGCTGTCGGTTGAAACGCCGGCGCACGGTGGCTAGGCCCGAGTGGTAACTCGAATTCGACCCGTCGCCGATGATGTTGATGGTAGAGAAAATCGGGTACGGACGAGGGAACGCACCGTTCGCGGCGCGATAGTCAAGGTCTCGGATTTGCTGATTCAGGTCGTAGCGGCGTTGTAAGTGGGTACCCTTCGATCCGGCATAAGCAATCTCCACTACCGAGTCCTTCGCGAACTCGTGTTCCAGTGTGAGATTCCAACTTTGCAGATATTGGCTTTGGATATTACTGTCTTGGCCATTCGTGCTGGTCACCCCGCCCACGTTGCGCCGGGCGACGGGGAAAGGGTCAGACAGTGTGAGCGCCAGGGGGTTGGTGCTCACCGCGTTGTAGGATTCGTTGATCGAGAATGGGTAAGTGTCGCTATACTCATCCATCCGGTAGAGCGAACTGCTGCCATAAAAAATCCCATAGCCCCCACGCATCACGGAGTTCGTACGGCCCCCAGGACGCCAGGCGAAGCCGAAGCGAGGAGCGAAATCGGTATAATCGGTTTCGCGCAGCGAGCCGGGAAGACCTACGCTCGCCGCCATGGTGATGTACTGTGACAAGCCTGTCGATTGAATTCGTTGGTCAAAGTCCGAAATTAGTCCCTTGCCGGCAATCACGATCTTTCCTAAACTTGGCACGAACATGCTCCAAGCGCCGAACTTCTCCTTGGGTGGTTTCATTACTTCATAGCGCAGGCCAACATTCAAAGTCAGCGTGGAAGACACCTTAAAGTCATCCTGAACGAAGCCCGAGTAGTTGGAAATCAAATGATAAGGGCCGGCCGCATCCAATTGGCGGCGAGTGGTTTGCGGGAAACCCAACATCAGGTCGGCGAGTGGCTCGCCGGTGAAGCGGCCCAGAAAAGTAACCCGCCCGCGTGTGTCGCCAAAGCTGCGGGAGAAGTACTGCATCCGCAGGAAGTCCGCGCCATACTTTACACTATGTCGCCCTTTCACCCAGGTCATCACGCCAGAGTATTGATAGTTATTGAAGGACCAAATCTTCGGCACGTCATAGGCCGGTCCAAGCGAGATATAGCCGCTGGCGTCGAGTTGAGGCAAACCCCGCGCCACCGGATTCGTCGTGCCACCCAGGAACCCCGATGCGGCGCCCCAATCCTGTTGGCCGCTTAACGGCCATACCTGGTTGTTGGTCTTTCGCGAGAAATTAGCCGACACTTCAAGAAACATCGTTGGCGTGATGGTCCGGAGATACCGCACATAGGTTAAAAGGTCCAAGGTATTGTTACCTAAGCCGAAGATCGGCAAGGGCGACCGCCCGTTTACGACGGGGTCAAAAACCGTGTTTGGCCGCCAAAACGTACTGAAAGTAACTCGATCCTGTGGCGTGAACGATTGATCCACCTTAATTCCGAAGTTGTTATAACTCGTCGTGCCATTGCCTTGGGAGATAAAGTTATTCGGCCCGCTGAGGTTCGGGGCGGGGAAGTAGGTCGCGAGCTTGCGGGCCACGGGATCCAAGCGCGATAACGGAATCTGATTGTCCGGGAAAGGTGCGCGCGCCAAGGGATCGGTAATTCTCAACGGCCGGCCGAACGCGTCAATGGCCCTCGAGAAATCGCCGCGCAACATCCCTGAGTCCGGCACAATACCGCGCTGGGTCTTGCCGTCTACCAAACGCAACGATTCCCAAGTGAAAAGAAAGAAAGTACGATTTCGCCCGTTGTAAACTCGAGGAAGCCACACGGGACCCGAAACCGTCGCGCCAAACTGATTCCGCCGTAACTTCGACTTCGTCACGTCGAAGTAACTCTTGGCGTCCAGCGCGTCGTTCCTCACAAACTCGTACAGCGACCCCCGCAATTTATTGGAACCGCTTTTGGTCACCGCCGTCAACACGCCGCCGGCATAGCGACCATACTCGGCGGAGAAACCGGAAGTGATCATCTTGAATTCCTGAATGCCTTCGATCGGCGGATTAATCACGGCCCCTGTATTGCGGCGCTGCGTATTATTCATGCCGTCGAGTACGAAACCGGTATTATCCGCGCGCCCTCCATTTACGGCGAAGGATCCATCGCCCCCATCGCCTTTGGGAATCACGCCTCCGGTAAGTAAGGCCAAATCTGAGAAGTTACGGCCATCGAGCGGAATTTCCGCAATCTCCGCCGCGGTGATGGTTTGGCCCCGAGTGCCATTGTCGGTATTGAGTACGGGTGGCGCTTCAGTAACGGTAACGCTTTCCGCCGTAGATCCCACCTCAAGCTTGATGTCGAGCCGCAGCCCTTGGTCCAGAGCGAGTGCGAACGCGGCCTGCTTGTAAGTGCGGAACCCATCCACCTTGGCCTCCAACTCATAGCGGCTTGGCGGAAGATAAAGAATCGTGAAATCGCCGGTTACGCCGGAGGTGGCCGCCTGGGAGGCGTCGGTGCCAAGATTCGTAATGGTGACGAGCACGCCTGGGATGACGGCGCCGGTACCGTCCGTGATGCGGCCCTTCACCCGCGCGGATGCGGTCTGCGCCAGCGCCAAGCCCGCCACGCTGCACGCGGCCAGAATCAGCCTCATCGAAATACTCATCACCACCCCCCGCAAAATCGGCTGGTCCCGAGTTTATCGCAGTGTTAGCGACGCCGTGCGAAGTTGGGAGCCTGGCCGGTCCAGCACGGATGGGGCCGCAGGCCAATCAGGTGCGCAATGCCGGGCGCGATATCGATGTTGCCCAGGGGGTGCGCGAACTCCTGTCCACGCACCACGCCCGGCCCCGCAAATAGAATCGGCACTTCGATCTCGGCCTTCGACAAGCCGCCATGCTTCTTGCCGACGCCGCCATGGTCCGCCGTCAAGACGACCAGCGTGCTGGCTTCGTCGCCCGTCGCGGCGATCGCGGCCAACACGATGCCGATGTAGCCGTCCGCGTCCGCGACGGCTTTGGCATATTCGGGCGACTCCCAGCCGATGTCGTGGCCGGCGTGGTCCACGTCGTCAAAGTGCACCAGCAGGAACTGCGGCCGCTCCTTCTTCCAATACTCCGCCGCAGCCTCGGCGGTCGCCTTCGAACCCTTCGGGTGCGCCACATAGTCGGCCGCCTTGCGCTCTATCAGTCGCGCGAACCCATCCCAATCGTGGATGACGGCGATCTTGGCTTTGGGCATTTGCTGGCGCATCACGCCGACGATGGTGGGAAAAATCTCGTCCGGGCCCACACACGAGGGCGAAATCTCGATTTTGTTGCGCTCCCATTCATTCGAGGTGATGCCGTGGCGCTCGGGCCCGGCGCCCATGAGAATCGAGGCCCAATTCGGGCTGCTTACGGTGGGGATGACGCCGCGGCCAGCCGGGCTCCAACTCCCGCGGGAAATCAGCTTTTCGAGGTTGGGTGCGCGCCCCGCTTTCAACGCCGCATTCACCCCGGCCGACCCCAGTCCGTCGATCCCAATCAAGACGACCCGTGCCGGTTTGGATGCGGCGTAACTCCAGGTAATGGTAAGAAGCAATGCGCAAACAAAGTGTTTCACGCCTGCCAGTTTCGCACTAAGTTTCTCGGCTTGCCTATCGCTTCCCATAGAATTCATCCAAGTGTCATTCTTGGTGACGGCTTGCCCAGCGGCGGCGCGCGGCAAGCTAAGATGAACAGTTGGACACCACGGCTCACTCCGATCAAGAAGTGCCTTCCGAGCATCGCTTCCGCCAATTGCTGGAGGCCGCGCCGGATGCCATTCTCGAAGTGGATCAGCACGGCAAGATTGTACTCGTGAATCAGGCGGCAGAGAGCTCGTTCGGCTACGCTCGTGAGGAGTTGCTCGGGCAACCGGTAGAGCTACTGGTGCCGGAGGTTGCGCGAGAGAAGCACGCCCATTTGCGCCAAGGCTACCAGAATGCGCCCTCAATGCGCCCGATGGGCGTGGGCCGCGAACTCCAAGCTCGGCGCAAGGATGGTACGGCCTTCCCGGTGGAGATCAGCTTGAGCCCCGTTTTTCTAGGTGGTGAGCATCATGTGACGGCCATCGTTCGCGACGTTTCCGAGCGTCAGCGGGCGCAGGATCGGGTGAAGGAGATCCAGACCGAGTACGCGCTCGAAGCCGCGCGTACCAATACCGAATTGGCGGCGCGAAACGCGGAAATCGAGCGCGCGAATCGCCTGAAGAGCGAGTTTCTGGCCACCATGAGCCACGAATTGCGCACCCCATTGCACACCATCATTGGTTTTTCCGAGCTTTTGGGAGAAGGCCTGGACGGCGAGTTAAACGCCACCCAGCGCCGCTTTGTCGAACATATCCATCGGGACTCGTTACACTTACTCGAGCTGATCAACGATATCCTCGATCTGAGTAAGATCGAGGCCGGCCGGCTGGACCTTCACTGCGCGCCGATGCCGCTCGAGGAGGCGCTGCAGGAGGTGCTGGCGACCATTCGCCCACAAGCAGCGGCGAAGTCGCAGCGCTTGCGGGTGAGCACGCCCGAAGGCTTGTCACTGGATGCCGACCGCGTACGCTTCAAAGAAATTCTCTACAACTTACTCAGCAATGCTGTTAAGTTTACGGGCGAAGGCGGCACGATTCAGATCACC
This sequence comes from Bryobacterales bacterium, assembly GCA_038215525.1. Lineage (GTDB taxonomy): Bacteria > Acidobacteriota > Terriglobia > Bryobacterales > Bryobacteraceae > JALHNI01. The sequence continues at coordinate 15,303 of JBBQQS010000024.1, read as the reverse complement.
GTCGCCCGGCAAGCGGACTTCGCCATGATAGAGGTGGAAGACACCGGCATCGGTATCGCTCCCGAACATCGATCCGCCGTGTTTGACGCGTTTCGACAGGTTGGGCCGACCACGAAGGGTGTGCGTGAAGGCACCGGCCTCGGTTTGGCGATTGCCCGTCATTTGGTGGAGCAGCATGGTGGCTGCCTGTTACTAACTAGTGAACTGGGCCGCGGAAGCTCTTTCCGCTTTACGATACCCCTGGAGCCGCAACAACGAGTTCCGCGAGAACGGGCACTGGTCTTACTCGTGCACGAGCAGCGCGCCGCGCTTGACGATTTAGTTACCTCTTTAATGGGGGCAGGTTTTCAGGTGACTATAGCTTCGCAAAAGCGTGATGTCCTGCCGCGGATGGAGCATCTGGATCCGGACTGCATTGCCTGCGGGCCTGGTTTCGATGACGCCCTCGCACTTCGGACGGATAGTCCTGCCATTTTTCTGCTAAAGCTTCCCATCCAACCCGATGCCGCCCAGGTCCTGGTGGAGTTACAATCGGTCCGCCGCTCATGAAGAAAATTCTCATCGCCGAAGACCGGGACGCGAGCCGCGAATTGTTGCGGACCGTGCTTGCCGCATATGGCTTCCAAGTGGTGGAGGCGGTAGACGGCCGGCAGGCCTTGCGTCTGGCGGCCGCCGAACTCCCGGACCTCGTGCTGCTGGATCTACACATGCCGGAGCTTGACGGCTTCGAGGTCGCCTCCCAACTCCGCCAGGATCCGCGATTCGCCGCAACGCCTATCATCGCGCTGACGGCGAGCGCGATGCAGGGCGACCGGGAAAGGGCCTTAGCCGAAGGTTTCTCCGCCTATCTTTCAAAACCCGTTCGGCTCGCAGAGCTACGAGAAGAGGTATCGCGATGGCTGACCCGCTAACCGAAATTGTGATCGTGGATGACCATGCGGCGAGCTTGGAACTCTTGACGAGCGCTCTCCGCGCACCCGGGGTTACCATCCGCGGCACTCAAGACCCCGAAGAGGCGCTGCGCCTGGTAAAGCTACATCGGCCAAGAATTGTCCTCACGGACTTAGTCATGCCCAAGCTCTCCGGTATCGAGTTACTCGAGAAGATCGTCGCCTTCGACCCCTCGATCGACGTGTTGCTCATGACTGCGCACTACACCACTGAAACCGCGGTCGAGGCGATCAAGAAAGGGGCGGCCGACTATCTCAACAAACCAGTCTCGCTCAAGATGCTGCGCGAACGCGTCAATGCACTCGTAGCTATTACCAGGCGGCAACCGGCAGGGCCGGACGGCTTTCATGGTCTGGTGGGCAGCGGAGAGAAGATGGCTGATCTCTTCGCGCGGCTGCAGCGAATTGCGCCGCACTATCGTACGGTGCTTATCACGGGGGCCACCGGCACCGGCAAAGACTTGGTGGCGCGTGCCCTTCACGATCTCAGTCCCGTCGCTAGCGGCCACTACGTCGTTCTCAATTGCTCAGCCGTGGTGGAAACGCTTTTCGAAAGTGAACTCTTCGGCCATGTTCGGGGCGCATTTACCGGCGCCACGGCGGACAAGGTTGGTCTATTCGAACATGCCAATGGCGGCACTTTGTTTCTGGACGAAATCGGCGACATGCCGGTTTCTACTCAGGCCAAGTTACTCCGCGTGCTCCAAAATCAAGAAGTCCTCCGCGTGGGGTCGCTGACGCCGCGTAAAGTTTCGGTGCATGTCATTGCGGCGACCCATGTGGACCTGCGTGCGGCCGTCGCGCAGGGGCGCTTTCGGGAGGATCTCTTTTATCGTCTCGCGATGCTGGAGATCCAGGTGCCGTCGCTCGCGGATCGGCCCGACGATTTACTCCCACTGGCTCAGCATTTCGTGACCAAATTTTCTGCCGAGTACGGAAAACCAATTACCGGCTTCACGCCAAAAGTCCGTCTGGTTCTATCGCGATATGCCTGGCCCGGCAACGTGCGCGAATTGGAGAATGCCATTGGGCACGCCTGCATCATGGCGACCGGTACGGTGCTCGACGTGCCGGACCTCCCGCCGCACCTGCTGGCCCCGGCCCCTCCGGATTCCGTGGTGCCCGACGATCATCCTCTCGAGCGGCAAGAGCGCCAACTGGTCGAGCAGGCGCTCGATGCTGCTGCCGGCAACCAATCGCAAGCCGCCGTCAGCCTGGGTATCGGACGAGACGCACTCCGCTACAAGATGAAGAAGTTCGGCCTCTTGTAGCTTTTGCGCCATTGGCTGCGCTACCTGCGTGAAAAGACGCAACTACCCAGCAGATTTTGCCGCCTGCGTTGCATGTTCTCTCGAAAAAACTGCCCAATCGCCTTTGGCCCCTCAAGTGCCTAACGAGTGCACATGACCGTCGAGCACTTGGTAACGCGAAACGTGGCGTCCGTGGATACTTCGGCGACCGTGGTCCAGGCGGCTAGGGAGATGCGCAATCGCCACGTCGGCGCGCTGGTGATTACCGACGCCCAAAATGGGGGCCTAAAGCCGGTGGGCGTCATCACCGACCGCGATCTGGTCGTGAGCGTCTTAGCGATGGACCTGGCGCCGGGCCTGTTGACCGCCGGCGAGGTAATGACCGCCCATCCCTTTACCGTTCACCTTGACGACGACGCTGACCTAGCCATCCGCCGCATGCGCGGCCTTGGCGTCCGCCGTGCTCCTGTCGTGGACACCGCCGGCCGGTTGCAGGGTATTTTTGCCATGGATGACTATCTGGAGCATCTGGCGAACGGCCTGCGCGAGGTATCCATTCTTATTGCTCAAGAACGGCGCGAAGAAGAAAAGTCGCGCTCGGCGATCCGCTAGATTCCGAAACACTGGAGATAGAAAAACTATGTTACCCTTCCGCCGCATCCTCTTCCCGGTCGATCACTCCGAAGCCTGCAAATTGATCGTACCTTCTGTAATTCGAATGGCGAATCACTTCGACAGCGAAGTCACGCTGTTCCACGCCTGCCCCTGGCCCATCGCTTTCTATGGCGAAACGATGCCTGCCGGTTACATTGTTCCGGAAGTAATGGAGTCAGCGGAGAAAGAGCGACTTAGTCAGTTTGCTGACCAATACTTCGCCGGCCAGAAGACCCGGCAAGTTGTCGTGGTGGACGATGCCGTCTTGGGCATCTGCAATGAAGTGGAGCGACAGGGAACGGATCTGATCATGATGCCTACGCGGGGGCGCGGCGTGGTGCGTCGGCTGCTGCTGGGCTCAGTGACGGCCAAGATCCTACATGACTTGAGTTGCCCCGTCTGGACGGGAGTTCATGATGCTCTGCCAGGCAAGTCCGCCCCTAATTCTTACCGGTCTATCGTCTGTGCGCTGAGCTTGGGCGAGGAGTCGCCGGAGATTGCGCGCGCCGCGTCGGCGGTGGCCAAGTCCTTCGGCGCTCGCCTCACTTTACTGCACGTTGTCGAATCTCAACTGCCGGTGCCGGATATTGACTATGGCCCTTACTTAACCCAGTTGATGGATAACGCGCAGGCGCGGCTCGAAGACCTGAAACGAGAGAACGGATTAGGCGTCGACGTGTCGTTGGCCGTGATGGAAGGGCCGATCACCAGTTGCTTGCGAGAAGAGATTGAGCGCCAGTCGGCTGACTTGGTAATTGTTGGACGAGGACACGATCAGGAACCCGTGGGTCGGCTGTGGTCCCACTTATACGATATTGTTCGTGAATCGTCCTGCCCAGTTCTCAGTATTTAATCCCCACCCTAGAGAAGGAGCGTAATTCTGTGTTTGGTGTCTTCATGCTGATTTGGTCCTTTGCCCTAGTTAGCGGCATCGTGATGGTTTGGCTACTTTCCTGGGCCATCCGCCGTGGTGAGTTTCGTAACTTGCGTCAGGGCGCGCGGATGATCTTCGACGAGGACGAGCCGATCGGCCTTGTCACTGACCACTTCCCAGGAGCCAAACGATGACTACCGAAACGACTCCCCCCGTAGCGGAGCCCGAGTTTAAGGTCCGCGTAGAAGTCGACGGCTCCAGTCGCCCGGTAGTTGTCCTCTTTTGGGGCAGCAGCCTGCTTTGGCTGATTATCGCCACGCTAGCCGGACTCATTAGTTCGATTAAGTTGCACTCGCCCGAATTTCTCGGTGGGATCGAGTGGCTCACTTTCGGCCGCATCAGAGCTGTCCACTGGGATACCGCGATTTACGGGTTTGGTGGCCTGGCGGCTTCCGGAACGCTCTTGTGGCTGCAGGCACGCCTCTGCCAAGTTCGTATGCCTTACCAAACCCTGCTCTTGGTGGGTGGCGTCGTTTTCAACATTGGCCTTGTTTTGGGCACCGTAGGTATTTTAATGGGTTACTCCACTGGCGTCGAGACATTGGAATTCCCACTTTGGGCGATGCCGCTGCTGGTCGTTCCTTACGTCTTCATCGTAATTGCTAACTTCACGATGTACTTCACCAAAACGACCAAACACACTTACGTTTCGCAATGGTACCTGATGGCCGTTACGGTTTGGTTCCCGATTCTCGTGCTGTCGGCGGAAGCCTGCACCAACCTCGGTGCCGTGGATGGCGTAGCTCAGGCGATTGCGAACTGGTGGTACGGTCACAATGTCGTCGGCTTATTTGCCACTCCCACGGCAATCGCGGCTGCTTATTATTTAATTCCCAAAGTGATTGGCAAGCCGATCCATAGTTATCACCTGTCGCTGTTAGGGTTCTGGTCAAACGCGATCTTCTACAATTGGGCCGGCACCCATCACTTAACCGGCGGACCGCTTCCCGCATGGACCATCACGCTGGGTGTTGTCGGAAGCATGATGATGTTCATTCCGGTCATCACCATCGGCATTAACCACCACATGACTATGCTCGGTAGCTTTCATCTTCTGCGCACCAGCCCCACGCTGCGTTTCGCGGTAATGGGCTCCATGATCTACACCCTATCCAGTTTCCAAGGATCGCTCGAGGCCCTGCGCAGCCACCAGGAAGTAACTCACTTTACGCACTACACCATTGGGCACGTTCATTTCGGTATGTACGGCTTCTTTGCGCCACTCATGTTCGCCATGATGTACTACGGAATGCCCCGGTTAATGGACCAGGAATGGAGCAGTGCTCGTCTAATCCGCATTCATTTCTGGTGCACTTTAGTCGGGATGTCAATCTACGTCATCGCGATGTGCTACGCCGGAATCCGGCAGGGGTTGATGATGAACGATCCTTCGATTCCTTTCCTGAATATTGTCCGGTTCACCGTTCCTTATTTGGCGATGCGCACAGTGGGCGGGCTTATCCTTCTCACCGGCACGATTGCCTTCCTGATCAATTTCATTCGCATCATCACCCCGCATAAGTACACTTGGGCGACGCCCACGCTGCTCGATACCGATCGGGATTGGAAGAAGTTGTTAGCGCAAGAGAACGCTGAAAAACGAGGTGTTCAATAAATGAGTCGCACGTTTCTTCTCGCCTTCGGGATCTTTCTCACCATCGCATCCTCGATTACTGGATTAGTAATTATTCCCAACTGGCAATTCCAGGAATTGAAACCCGTGGTGAAGCTCGATGGCACGCGCTACCCCGAAGTGTACTTTGGCGACCAAGCCAGAGGCCGAGCGATCTACATCAATCAGGGATGCATTTACTGTCACACGCAGCAAGTGCGCATGAAAGGCTACGGCGCCGACATTCGCCGTGGTTGGGGTACCCGGCGCAGCGTCCCCCGCGACTATCTCGTTGATCAGCCGCATCAACTCGGTACCATGCGAACCGGCCCTGACTTGGCTAGCATCGGTGCCCGCCAACCTTCCGTTGAATGGCACGCCCTCCACCTCTATAACCCACAAATTACTTCGCCTGGCTCCGTAATGCCTCGCTTCGAATACTTATTTCGCGAAGTCCGGGGCGGCGAGATGGTTTCCTCCGACGCAATCAAGATACCTCTCGGGAGGCAAATCGGCGATGCCACCCATATCGTGCCGACCGACCGTGGGCGCGCGCTCATTGCCTATCTGAAGCGGCTGAATCAGTCGTATCCCCTGCCAGAGGCGAATCAATGAGTGACACTGTAGACAAGAATCCAGAATCTGATCCGCAACCCGATCCGGTATTTACGTTGCATATGGCGGCAATGCGGGAAATGGAGGAGCCGCGCGACGGCATCGCCCCCACTCCAATATCTTACATCATCATGTGCTTTTTTACGCTGTTGGCCGGCGGATGGTATATGGGTTACTACAGTGGAGAATTTACCGCCAACGGCCTCGCGGAGCGTCCGATTGCCGGTATTCCTCCCGCTGCACCGCCAGCCGATCCGATGGTCCTCGGTAAAGAAGTATTTGGCGCTTGCATCCAATGCCATCAGGAATCTGGCTTAGGAGTTTCCGGCACCTATCCACCACTAGCTGGTTCCGAGTATGTACTCGGCGACAAGCGCCGGCTAGCCGCCATCTTACTGAAAGGCCTTAGCGGTGAGATTACGGTGAAGGGAAGCCCCTACAACTCCCAGATGCCAGCGTGGGAGATCCGTGAAGATGAGGAGATTGCGGCGGTCCTTACCTATATTCGAGCTTCCTGGGGAAACAAAGCCGACGCTGTCGCTAAAGAACTTGTCACTGCGGTTCGCAAGGAGACAGCCGGCCGGGGGGAATGGCGCGCCGCTACGCTCGCCGAGTTTGCCAGTGCAACTGCGCCGGCGCCGCCGAAGAAATAGCATGCTAGTCGACGCGGATGAGACTGCTGTTCCGTGCGCTTGCGCCGAGGATGCGCCCGCTTCGTTATGGTGGCGAATTGGCGGGGGTGCTTTTCTGGCGATGAACGGAATGGTGTTCAGCATGGCGCTCAACGGTTCTGATGTTTCTGTTGAAGAGCGCTACGCCCTTGAACTGACAACTTGCTTCATTGCCCTGCCGGTCTTCTTGTTACTGAGCGGCGAGCTGATCTCAGCTTCCTGGCTCGCACTCCGCCGCCGGCAACTCTCGATTGAGTTTCTGTTCCTCATCGGAATCGTCGCGAGCATTGCCGCGTCGATTCTTTATTTCGTCCGCGGTACTGGTAATGGTTACGCCGACGTGGCAGCAATGCTGCTGGTGATTTACTCGCTCGCGAGGCAGATCGGCGCTTACGGAAAGCGGCGTGTGCTCGAATCCCTGCGAGACTGGGCTCCAGAAAAGCGTTCTGCGCGTCGCGCGAACGGGGAGATCACCACGGCTGCCGAGATCCAACTTGGCGAACGGATTCGGGTGCTTCCCGGCGAAACAGTTCCCGTGGACTGCCGAGTCGTGACCGGGTCGGCCTTCGTCCATGAAGCTTCCTTGACTGGAGAGAGTCTGGCCGTAAGTAAGTCGCCAGGCGATTCATTACTAGCCGGCTCCTTTCCCTTGGACGGCTCGCTGGATGGTATAGCTACCGCCGCTGTAGGAGCGAACGAGATAGACCAGATTCGTACTTCGATCGAAGCCGGACTGGCTCGCCCTGGCCACGAACAACGACTAGCGGTGCTGACTCTACGCTGGTTTGTGCCCTTCGTATGTGCGGCTACCGTCGGCACGTTTCTGTGGCATCGCCAGTCGATGCCCTGGGACCAGGCTTTATATATTGCGCTCTCCGTCGCCGTCATCGCCTGCCCTTGCGCACTTGGGTTTGCGACGCCGCTTGCGGTGTGGACCGCGATGGCGCGGCTGCGAGAACTAGGGATTGTCGCCCGGTCCGGAGAGGCGATGGAGCGCTTAGCCGAAGTGGACACCGTGGTTTTCGACAAGACCGGTACCTTAACTCTTCCGGAAGAGTATACAGTTACCTGGTCGGTTACTCCTGCCTGGAGTGCCCGCGAAGCGGACTTACGTTACTATTTGCGCGAGGCCGAGTTAGCCAGCCGGCACACGCTATCTCGTATCTTGGCGCCGCTGTGGACGAACGAAACTCTGTGGGATGGTGCCGCGCTCCGGCAGGTGCGTCTGCTGCCAGGCTCCGGCATTGAGGCAACCTTTCACGATGAGACCATGTTATTCGCCGGATGTGGATCGGCCGGTGACTTAGTCGTCGAAATTAACGGTGAACTGGCCGCAATGATCGAGCTGACCGAGCGGCAGGCGGCCGAGGTGAGCCCGGCCATTCAGGCGCTCGAGTCTCTTGACATACAAGTGATTCTTGCCACGGGAGACGCGGCCGAACGCGCGCGCGCGATTCCGATTCGCCAGCAACTGACTCGACAAACCCCAGCTCGAAAGCAAGCGCTGATGGAAGAGCTGCATCGGCAGGGGCACCACGTCCTTTTCGCCGGGGACGGCCTCAATGATACTGCCGCGATGGCTTGGAGCCATGTTGCCTGCTCCGCCCCGGAAAGTGCCGAGTTAGTGCAGGACGTTAGCAGCCTGATTTGCCTCCATCGCGACTGGAAGCAGTTGGCCGTGGCGATCGCGATCGCGCGTAAGACCCGTCAGGTAATTCGCTGGAATATCGGATGCTCTCTGGCCTACAATGTAGTCGGCATTGGGTTTGCCGCCTCGGGCTGGTTGCCGCCCGTGGCCTCGGCCTTGCTAATGATGGCCTCAAGCCTAACGGTTATTCTTTATTCGATGCACCTGATGGATTGGGAGCCAAAGCCGTGAACCCCGCCTTCATCTTACTCTGCGCGAGTTTGCAGATCGCCATTTTGTATGTAAGTGCGCCGTGGACCTTAGCCGCCTTCACGGCCGTACCGCTGGTGGCCATCGTGGCGATGTTTGCCTACACCCGCAACCATTGGGATGCGCACTTAGACATGCTACTCCTGATGGTGGCGCCCGGGGGCCTTGGCATGATGCTGCCGATGGTTTGGCCGCTAGGCACAGGCCCCGTTTGCCATACGGCGCCGACGTGGACCTCTTATGCGGCCATGTCCTTGGGCATGTGGTTGCTTGCCGGTCCTCTTTGCTGGCGATTTGCACGATGTATTCGCCAGGCGCGACAGGATGGTCGCGGCGTTGTAGTGTTGCTCATTGATTTTCTTAGTATGCAAGTGGGAATGGCCTTGGCCTACCTGCCGATGAGTCTGTTGCCGCTGGCCAATTCACGGGGCGCCTGGCTGCACCACGCCTTCATGCTGGCCGGCATGCTGCTTGGCATGGTGGCGGGCATGCTGAATCATCGCCTGTGGCGGCCTATCACGCTTGTGGCCGAGCGAAAAAGGTGGAGAGAGTTTTTGCGGCCATGGGGAAGCCGAGGTCGCGAGACCAATCAATGTAGCGGTCCTGCTAGGTAGCAAAAGGATTTCCCTTTCGATCCGTAAGTCAGCGGGTGACGTCGATTGCCGTAGAGGTGCATTTCGTTCGTTGATAAGAACAAGAGTAGTTTCAATAAACCGCTCTCACCATAATGCATGCCAGGTTACGCTAAAATGGTGGGCAAATGGCGGACGAATATGACTCGAAGAAACCTCCTTCACACCCTTACCCTTCCGGCGCTTTTGCCCTCGCAAACGATACCCGCCATGAGTAATCATCACTGGTTCGTCGGCGGGCTCAGCGGAGCCTGGACGGTCACCAGCGTTGCCGGCGTCACTGGTGCCGGGCTTGCAGCCGTCGAGCGAGTTGCGGTTGTGAAGTCCGACACCCGCCCCGCTGCCACAGACTCCAAGTGGATCCTCCAAGGCTTCACCAGCAATGTTCGTTATGCCACCAAGGATGAGGTTGCCACCCTCAGGGCGAAGCAAGAAGGCTTGGGCCGCCCGGCGGCGACACTCGCGGCGCTGATCCCAATCAAGAAGTCCGCCCGCTGGTGGGAACTCGCGCAGGACGAGCGCCGCGCGATCTTTGAAGAGACCTCGCAACACACGGCGATTGGCCTGGAGTACCTGCCCGCCATCGCGCGGCGCCTGCACCATTCGCGCGATCTCGGCGAGCCCTTCGACTTTCTCACTTGGTTCGAATTCGCGCCCGAACATGCCGCCGCCTTCGACAAGTTGGTCGCTCGCTTGCGCGCTACCCCCGAGTGGAAATACGTTGAACGCGAGGTCGATATCCGGCTCACGCGTTAGCCCCGCTGTCGTACCATAGGGTGAACTATGCTTACCCGGCGGCAATTTATCGGTACTTCCGCAAGTGCGGCGCTCGCCGAGCGGCTCTTCTCCGCTCCCAAAGATTCGAAGACCCCCAATCCGGAACTGGAGAAGTTGGCCGACGCCGCCTTGCGGCGGGCGAAGAAACAGCAGGCCACCTACTGCGACATCCGCATCGTGCGCTTGCGGGACCAGCGCGTGAATCTCCGCATTACCACCGAGCGCGGCACGGGCCGTCTGCTCTCCGTGCCCGGCGTTGCTGAAGATTCAAGCTTTGGCTTTGGGGTCCGCGTGATCGTCAATGGCGCCTGGGGATTTGCCGCTTCGCCGGTAGTTACCGCGGAGGAGATCGCGCGCATCACCAATGAGGCGGTGATTATTGCCAAGGCCAACGCCACTATCCAGCCCCGCCCGGTGAAGCTCGCTCCCGTGAAGGCCTACCGCGACCGTTGGGTGACGCCGCATGAAAAAGACCCACTCACTGTCTCCATGGCGGAGAAAATCGACTTACTCACGCGCGTTACCACCGAAGTAAAGAAAAACGCCAAAGTCTTTAGCGGCTCCGCGTCTTTGAATCTACGCAGCGAAGACAAGTACTTCGCCTCGTCTGAAGGCTCATCCATCCAGCAGTATCTCCTGCAGATTTACGGTAACGTCGACGCCACCGCGGTGGATCGCGAGAAGAATATCTCGCGTTCCCGAAGTTACGTGCCGACACAAGCTGCCGCCGGCTGGGAGTATGTACCGGAGATGAACTTGGAGGAGAACGCCCAGCGTATCCGCGAGGAGGTGCTGGAGCATTTGGCGGCCCCACCCGTCAAGCCCGGCAAGAAAGATCTCCTGTTGATGCCGAATCATCTGATGCTCACGATTCACGAAAGCGTGGCCCACCCCACGGAACTCGACCGCGCCCTGGGTTATGAGGCCAACTACGCCGGCACCAGTTACATCACTCCGGATAAGATTGGCCGCCGCATCGCCAGCGAACACTGCACTTTCATCGGCGACCGCACCTCGCCCCGCGCCCTTGGCACCGTGGGTTATGACGACGATGGCGTGAAAGCCACTAGCTTCACCATCATTGACAAAGGCATCTTCAAAAGCTTCCAAACCACGCGCGATCAGGCGCATCTGATCGGCGAGAAGGAGTCGCATGGTTGCGCCCAGGCCGACTCCTGGGCCACCGTCCCCTTCCAGCGCATGCCCAATGTGTGGATGAAAGCCGGCCCCCCCGATACTACGCTCGAGAAGATGATTTCCGAGATCGACGACGGGGTCCTGATTGACGGTCGCGGGAGTTACTCGATCGACCAGCAGCGCTATAACTTCCAATTTGGCGGCGATGCCTTCTGGGAGATCAAAGGCGGTAAGAAGCGCGGCATGATCTCGCGCGTCTCCTATCAGGCGCGTACGCCGGATTTCTGGCAGGCTTGCGATGCCACCGCCGGCCCGAGTTACTGGCGGCAGTACGGCACCACCGGCGATGCCAAAGGCGAACCGACACAGATTAACTCGATCAGCCACGGCTGTTCCCCGACGCGTTTTCGTAGCATCGACGTCATTCTTACGGACTAACATGATCACTCGCGAAGAAGCCCAGAAAATCTGCCAGCAAGCCTTAGCGCTCACTACGTTTCCCGAGTGCCACCTAACGCTCACCGCGTCGGAGCAAGCCTACACCCGCTTCGCCAATAACGGAATCACGACCGCGTCTTTCAACTTGCGGCACAACCTGTCGATCGTCGTTACTCGCCATGGCCGCACCGGTTCGGTGTCGATCAATGATCTGGATCCAGCCTCGCTTAAGGGCGCGGTGAAGCAAGCGGAAGAACTGGCCGCCATCGCGCCGCCCAACTCGGAACGTCTGCCCGCGGTAGGCCCGCAGGAGTTTCCCGCCACTTTTGACTTAGACGAACGGACTGCCGCCGCCCGGGCCCCGGAGATGATTCCGCACGTCAAAACTATCATCGACGCCGCGCTGCAGGAAAAGATGGTTGCCGCCGGTCTGATCGAACGTTCGCATCGAGTAACTGCCATCGCCAATAAGGCGGGCTTGTTCGGCTTTCATCGCTCCAGCGATTCGCAACTTACCACCACTATCCGGCAACGCGACGGCTCCAGTTCTGGCTGGGCTGGTCAGCCATCCATGAAATTGGCCGCCCTCGATAGCGCCTTACTCGCGAGGACGGCCATTGAAAAATGCAAGCGCTGGAAGAACCCGCAAAAACTAACTCCCGGCAATTACACCGTCGTGCTGGAAGCGACCGCTACCGGTGACTTAGTGCGACTCATTGCTTCTGGCTTTTCCGCCCGTAATACCGAAGAGGGGCGCACCTTTTTGAGTAAGCGCGGCGGCGGCACCCTCGTCGGCGAGCAAATGTTTCCCGAGTTCATTACTCTGCGCATGGATCCCTTCGACCCGCGCCAGCCGTCCTCTCCCTGGACGCCTGATTATCTGCCCAACCGCCCCATCACCTGGATTGAGAAGGGTAAGGTCGCCAATCTTGCCTACGATCGCTACTGGGCCTCCAAAACCGGACAGCCTCCGACGCCCGCGGCCTTCAGCTTCGGTCGCGGCGGCGGAGGTGGCAGCCTGATCATGGAAGGTGGCGACGCCTCGCTGCAGCAACTCATCGGTTCGGTGGAGAGGGGACTGCTCGTCACTCACCTCTGGTATATTCGGCCCGTCAATCCACAAACTCTGCAACAAACCGGCCTCACTCGTGACGGCTTGTTCCTGATCGAGAATGGCGAGATCACTACGCCGGTCACCAACATGCGCTTTCTCGAAAGCCCGGTGCGCTTACTCAAGAATACGCTGCGTCTTGGCCAAGCCACTCGCGTTCGCGGCCTCGAAGGCGGCATTATGATCGCTCCGGCGCTAGTGGCGAAGGACTTTCCGTTGCCCTCCATTTCGGACGCCGTTTGACCACGCCGGCAGCAGAATTCTATCGTCTCTTGCGCTTCCGCTTCTAATTGCCGAGTAACTGCACGCGGGTTATATAGTAATCGGTTTCGCCGAAACAGGAGGTGGGCACACCGACGTGTTGGTCGTAAGACAGCGACACGCGCTGGCCTGCCGCTTTCAGCAGTTGTTGCGCCACGCTTTCATCCCGCACGGAAAATTGGAAGATCTGCGGAGGGATTCCTGGCTGCGTCGGCATGGTGATTTCGCCCTCCCAGGTTTTACACACCCAGCCTTTGCGCGAGATCTTCTGTAACTGCCCCGCTCGCTCGCCGTTTGAGTAGCTAAAGCTCAGCGTTACCCACACCCAGGCCGCAAAGCCCAGGGCGGGCAGCACCGCCAATCCGAGAAAAGCGTAGAGTGCCCAGCGCATACCTGATTTCATTCCTCAATGATACTGCTACCGTCGCGAGTGAACATCGTCACAATGCTTCCGCCGCCGCAAACGCCGACGCCCACGCCCATTGGAAGTTGTAGCCCCCCAACTGACCCGTCACATCCACCACCTCCCCAATCCAATAGAGCCCCGGCACGCGCCGCGACTCCATCGTCTTTGAGGACAACTCCTGCGTATCTACGCCTCCGGCCGTCACCTCGGCCTTTTCGTACCCCTCCGTCCCCGCCGGCCGCCAGTACCAGTTCTGCAACTGCTTCGCCGTGGCCTTCAAGTCGGCGTCCCGCGTGTGCGCCAAGGGCTTGTCGAGGGCGTGCAATTGCCCCCAACGATCCGCCAGACGCTGCGGCAGGAAGGCCGTCAACAGAGTCTTCACCTGCGTCCGCTCCCCCGCGTGCTTCCGGCCCAGGAACTCGTCATCGAGATCGCGCCCCGGCGCCAAATTGATCCTCATTGCCTCGCCCGGCTGCCAATAGGAGCTGGCCTGCAGGATCGCGGGACCCGACAAGCCTCGATGCGTCACCAGCAACCGCTCCGCGAACCTTGCGCCGCCCGCCTCGGCCAGTACCTCTGTGGCCACACCCGCCAGCCCTTCAAAGTCGCGCACGTCGGTATGGGTGAACGTCAACGGTACCAAGGCCGGCCGCGTGGACTTCACCGCCAGCCCGAACTGCTTTGCCAGCCGATAGCCCCAATCCGTCGCGCCGATCTTTGGGATCGACAAGCCGCCCGTCGCCACCACTAATTTCGGCGCCCGAAACTCGCCGGCGCTGGTTCGCACCAAATAGCCCGTCTCCACGCCCTCCACCCGCGTGCCCGTCAGCATCTCGACGCCGGCGCATTCGGCCTTCAGTAGATCGACAATCTGCTGCGCGGCGCCGTCGCAGAACAGTTGCCCCAGCTTCTTCTCGTGCCACGCAATTCCGTGCCGCTCCACCAAGCGGATGAAGTCGGCGGGAGTGTAGCGAGCCAGCGCGCTCTTGGCAAAATGCGGATTACCGCTCAAGAAATTCTCCGGCCGCGTTCCGGTATTCGTAAAGTTGCATCGCCCGCCGCCCGAGATCAGAATCTTCCGACCGACCGTTTCGCCGTGCTCAATCAACAGGATCCGCCGGCCCCGCTGGGCCCCGATGCCCGCACAAAACAGCCCCGCCGCTCCGCCACCCACGATGATGGCATCATAATCTTTATTCATCCAGCATTCATCATCCCGCGTTCCGGCCTGGGTCTGCGTGCTTTAATAGTGGAATTGATTTGAGACAAGGAGACCGCATGAGCCTTACGCGCAAAAAGTCGCTAGCCAGTTTGCTGGCGCAAGCCGCCGATTCTGAGAAGGGCCTAAAGCGCACCCTGGACGCGAAGGCGCTGGTGGCCCTGGGCATCGGCGCCATCATCGGCGCCGGGCTCTTCGTGCGCACCGCCGCCGCAGCCTCCTCTTCTTCCGGCCCCGCCGTCACCCTCTCGTTTATCATTGCCGCCATCGGCTGCGCCTTGGCCGGGCTTTGCTACGCCGAGTTCGCCGCCATGATCCCCATTGCCGGCAGCGCCTACACTTACGCCTATGCCACCATGGGCGAGTTCGTCGCCTGGATCATTGGTTGGGCCCTAATTCTCGAATATGCCCTTGGCGCCGCCACGGTCGCGATCGCTTGGAGTGAGTATCTCAATAACTTATTTGGCGGTGCGATACCCTATGCGCTCTGTCACTCCTTCCTGCAATCCTCGAAGGACGGCACGCAGGGTATCCTGAATTTCCCCGCTTTGGTCATCCTCTTGCTTCTCAGTCTCCTGCTGATTAAGGGCACCGAGGAGTCCGCCAAGGTGAATGCCATTATTGTCTACGTCAAGGTCGGCATTGTCCTCTTATTTATTGCCTTGGCCTGGGGCTTCATTAACCCCGCCAATCACACGCCCTATTTCATCCCGGAAGGTCTCGTGGGCCATGAAGGTAT